>CAMUQE010000025.1 GCA_947096075.1 Veillonella parvula
TGATACTCCCCTATAAAAATGGCTATTTATCAACTGTTTGTTGTGACATAGCCTATATAAATCATAAAAAGGCCCTAATAGAGAAATATTCACTCTATTAGGGTCTTCATCGCAAGATTTCAAAGCCTCACAAAAAACTTATCATCCATTAAGTACTTTCTTTTGTATTTCTACTTTCACCCGTACCGTTGTGGTATTGCTATTAACACCATTTGGTAACACTAAATTATAGTTTCCCTGTACAGTTTCGGTAGCACCCGATACATCGATAGGTTCTGTTTGTATTTCTGTAACGGAATCAATCATTTCTTCACGACCGGTAACCGTTAGTTGCGTTGGTGTAGCCGACGTAGATTTAACTTCATAACCTTCTGCTACGGTACCAACAGTCGGAACAGTAATAGGAACTGCCTTTTCTTTACGTAATAAGTTAAGTTCATATTGTGCTTGACCTTGGTTTGGATTAATATGTACATCCAGTACATTACCTGCCGTATCCCAAGCTTCTAAAGTACTAACAGCGCTAAAGTTCTTCGTTTGACCAGCCACATTAACTTTCATGACAACCTTATTCACTGCGTTAACTTGTTGTTTGCGTCCAGAAACAGTTACCTCTTTTGGTACAATCGTGATAGACTTCATGGCAATATCATCTGAGAATTTACCGATTGGAACAATTTCAACAGGAATCTTTTTCTCCGCATATTCGTCAACATTGATAGTGATGGTATCTGGTTTAACCTCCACAAGATTCATCCCTGCAGGAGGAGTAAAATTAATAGTTACATTATTTTGACCTGGTTTTACACCGGATGCATCAATATACGCCCGTAAATTATCTGATTTCATAGACATAATGGTATCACGTGGACCAGCTAGTACAACACGGACCACATCTGGTGCGTCTTCTATGATATAGCCAGAATTGAGATTTTGAACCTGTACAGGTATTGTATAGGTTACTTCCATCACAGGGTTCTGATCGCGCATAATAAAGAACCACATAACGATAGCCGCTAACAAGGATAATAATTTAGCAGGCCAATTGCGTTTCAAATGAATCATCATTTATTTGCCCTCCATTTCCACATACTAGTAATGGTTTGACGAGGGCGTTCCATAAAGGTGCGCAATGCCTCTTTAATTTGATCCTCTGGTAAATGGCGATAAATATGACCGCCATACGTATAAGAAATGGTCCCTGTTTCCTCACTGACAACGACTACAACAGCATCAGTTTGCTCAGACAAGCCAATAGCTGCACGGTGACGTGTACCTAGTTCAGTACTCAATGTGCGGTCCTCAGTCAACGGTAACAAGCAGCCTGCTGCACGAATTCGCCCATCACGAATGATGAGAGCCCCGTCATGAAGAGGTGTACTGGGAACGAAGATATTTTTAATCAACTCGCGACTCAATACAGCATCAATAAGAATACCTGTATCTACAAAGTCATTGAGACCTACTTCACGTTCAAAAACGATAAGTGCCCCCGTATGTTCGCGAGACATAACGCGAGCCGCAGCCATCACTTCATTAATGGCCATATCCATCTCTTCTTCGTTTACATTTTGTGCCTTGCTAAAAATTCGTCCACGCCCCAATTGTTCTAGAGCACGACGCAATTCTGGTTGGAATACAACCGGTAACGCAAAAAGAAGAACGGTCATACTTTGTTGCAAAATCCAGTTGATAACGTATAGATTTAACAGATGACTCAATAAATTTAAAATTGCCAACATAACGAGACCTTTCAAAAGAGAAACGGCCCGCGTATCTTTAAGCAATTTATATAAATAGTAAATACCAATGGCAACGATTATGATATCAACGATATCAAGAAGCCTAAAGGTATGTATAAGTGCGTCAATATGCATAAAAATAGCTCCTTATACAAAATAATAAGGTACAATCAATTCTTTGACTGTACCTTATATTTTAACTCATTTTGAGAGTACTGTAAATTTATAAACAAACGCTGAATGAGATTTTATTAGATGTTTTGTGTTTCAATCCATACATCCATTTGTCCCCCACAAACCATGCCTTCTTTAACAGCTACGTCATCATCAAGGAGAACATCAATACGACGGTGAGCTTCTTTTTTATTCAAGGAGTCCACAGCACTTAGGCGGATTTCATTTTCTGCACGGCCGCCGCCAATAGTGCCAAAAATAGATCCATCAGGAAATACAACCATAGATGTACCAGCTTTACGAGGTGTGGATCCACGAGTATATAAAATAGTGGCTACTGCTAAGGTTTCATTTTTACGTTCACTAAGATATTCAATAAACTCACGATTCATGGATCACTCTACCTTTCCGCAATGAGCCGCCTTTTTTACCACGTACCACTGCCAAATATTCACTAACGATAGATAATGCAATTTCCTCAGGAGTTTGAGCTCCTAAATCTAGCCCAATAGGTGCATATACCATATCTAACTCATCTTGAGTCCACCCCTGCTCACGCAACACTTCAAAGGCGTGATGAATGCGTTTTTGGCTGCCCATAACGCCCATATAGGTAGGCAAGTACCCTCGTAATTGTTCTAAACATATATTATCGTACTCATGAGCACGCGTCACAATGATAAAGCCATTATATTCATCAAGAGGTAAATCGTTCTTGAAGTTTTCTAAAGGTAAGCACTTACGTGTAACACGTTCATCAAAGAATTCAGGAACTACATATTCTGGACGGTCATCTACGACTGTAACACGACAGCCAATAAATAACAGCAAATCAGTAATAGCTCGGCTAACATGACCTGCGCCTAATACGAGAACTGACGGATCATTTTCTACAGGTTGTACGAAACACTCCATTTCGCCTACCATGCAGAGAGAATTTAGCTTTGCTTTATCTACAGTAAATCCTTCAATAGGAGTTCCGTATAGAACACTTCCATCTTCAGCATAAATAGTCTTATCCCCCTGACGAGGACCGGATAGAACTGTAACCATCACGGTAGTTTCAGTAACCTGCAGACGGTTTTTCATCACATCATAAATTGTTTCCATCTAGATTCCTTTCATAATCCCAAGCGGTAACAGCCTCTAAAACGCCACCACCAACAGCTAGAGATTTATCTGAAATACTATAACAATGAGACTCTTCACAACGAGCATCCACATCAGCCAACTTAAAATGATCTGATACGATGAGCCCACTTTTTAAAATTCCTCGTAGAATGCCTGTAATTTTAGCTCGGACTGGTTCTTCATCGACATAACCAATCACCTCATTGGCTTGTACAGAATCCCCAATATGCCGTTTTGCTGTAAATAGTCCAGCCTTTGGAGAATGGATAACGCGCTCATGAGTGTAGCCACCTACATTTCCAGGGATACCTGTATTAGGTTGAGCCGGCCCATCATAGATACAGCGACCTAATGAATGACCACGCATCGTTTCAATGACCACATCTACATCTTCTCCAGCAGTAAATCCAGGGCCAACACCTATAACGAGCTCTGCATCATCTCGTTTTGTTCCAAGATTCTTTTTACTCAAAATAGCATCGACTACAATCTCTGGTTTTAAAGTGTCCAATAATTCCTCATATGAGCTAGTAACAACGGGAATGATTTCCTGTGCCAATGTATCCTTCACTTCACCAATAGACACATGACGAGCAACAAAACGTTCCAAAATCATTTCTCCACGATGAACCGCGTTACCGTAACATACTTCGCGGCGAATCATGGTAGGAATCGCTATTTCACTAATTACAACGGGATAGCCCGCCCGTCTCAATCTATATACAGCGCCGGAAGCGATGTCTCCGCCTCCACGCATGAGTACCAATGGTTTCATAATGCCTCACTTTCACGATGTTTCAAACGCTCAAAATCATCGGGTGTATCTATATCGTCGCCAATATCATCACTAATCCATAATTTCACGACATGGGCTTTACCATCACCACGAATAATGGTCTTACCGCCTTGATCCCCTTGAATCTGCTGTAAAAAATCAAACCAATGAGAACCAAAAATAACAGGATTCCCCGAGTGATAATTCGCCCCATAATGTGGAACGACGATAGTTTTCGGATGAAAGTTATCACTAAATGCACTAATGACCTCATGTACAACAGCACTCGTCAGAAGTGGTTGATCCCCTACTGAACAGAGAATACCGTCTAGCGGTATGGGCGACGTATTCACCAAATGATGTACTCCCAACGCTATGGATACTCCTTGCCCTAGTTCAGGATGGTCATTTCGAATGGCTTCAAAACCATAGCTTGTGACAATAGGTTCTAGTTTCTCATGATCATCACCAGTAACCGCCACAAAAGGTAGTTTACACGACGCAGCAGAAACTACCTGTCCACCCCATCCACATTGAAGAGCCCCACAGACCGCATCTAGAACAGTCTTACCACGCCAGGGCAAGAGTTGCTTATTACATCCCATGCGCTTGGATTGTCCTCCCACAAGGAGGACAATACCAATATGCAAAGGATGACGGTCTATGGGGTCTTTCATGGGACTAAAAGCGGTGTCACAATTTGCTTTCATAATAGTCATGAGTACCTACCGACATTGAATAATGCGACGGATTTCACAACTTGCTTTATATCCATCAGCCAAAATGATAGCCGTAATATCGCTATCAACAATATGATCAATAAAATCATCGATAATGCGATGTTGCACTGTTTCATAACCAGTACAGAACAGTATTTTCTTGCCTTTACTGTATTGGAATAAACCTTGTTTATGTAAAACAAGATCAGCCAACATACGCGGAGTTACAATAGCCCCCATATCGCGTTTTACGATATCTTGAACGAGCTCAATATTATGTACGTGCTCATCATCTAATGGGGCCCCTAGCATTTGTAGATTGACAAGACCAATCGTAGTCTTTGTAAGAGATGGAATGACAGGCTCAGTCGTCTTAGGCGCCTTGAGCCATTTTTCCCTCGCCCCATCGGCTTCTACAACAATTTGCCAATTTGGATGTAACTTGGCTAAACCATCGATAAGATCACAATCTAAGGAGTCTACTTTTGTTCCTGTAATTCCAGCGAACCACGCACCACAATAGCCACGTAAAAGTCGGTCAGTACAATACTCATCAGCTTCATTAATATTACGAGTATAAATCGGTTCATAATGAGCCACCTGAGATTCATAGAGTCGAGTTGTAGTCGTAACTACGATTGGCTGACCTTTCAGCCGTCCATATTCTACTAGTTTTGAAAGCACAGTCGTTTTACCGCCTGCCCCAACAAGGGCAACGATTCCCGGCTGAATCAATCGATTCCAATAGGATGTTTGTGATGTCATAGAACCAGGCCTCCTTAGAAAGTAAAAGGAACTAGAAATCTCTATACTTTATATTTCTCGTCCATAGCCATAAATACCTTCTCAGGTGTCATAGGTAATGTACGAATATCCGCACCAACTGCATTTTTAATGGCATGTTGGATAGCAGGGCACCCCGTATTGATGACAACCTCACCAATAGATTTAGCTCCGAATCCACCTGTAGGCTCGTAAGATTCTACAAAGTCTGTATGTAATTCACCAATATCCTGACGGGTTGGGATTTTATAAGTCATAAGATTATTTGTTTCCAAACGACCATTGTTGGAATAGCGTACATCTTCATATAAAGCCATCCCGATAGCTTGTACCACACCACCCTCAACTTGAACGCGAGCCAATTTAGGGTTGATAACAGTACCGCAATCAACACAAGAATAGAAATGAAGAGGAATAACCTTACCTGTTTGTTTATCTACCTTTACCTCAGCAATAGATGCCATAAATGGAGGTGGAGACGTATGACTGCCCCATGTAGCGAAACCAGACAATTGCTCCGCATTAGCACCAACTAATAATTTTGGTGCCAATTGATGGATATCCATTGTTTTGGAGCCGTCTTTCGTGGTAGCTACAACGCCGTCAAAGTCAATGTTCTCAACGTCGGTTTCAAAGAATTGAGCAAATTTAGCAATAATCTTAGTGCGTAACTCTTCTGCAGCCATCTTAGCAGCAGTACCCGTTACATAGGTTGTACTAGATGCGTAGGACCCTGGATCGAATGGTACGATATCTGTATCTGATTCAATAACAGTCATATATTCCATAGGACAACCTATTACTTCACAGGCCATTTGAGTTAATACGGTATTAGCCCCCATGCCCATATCAGAAGATCCAGTATACAATGTATAATTGCCATCGTCACCAAGTCGGATTTCAACAGATGCTACGTCGATATTTGCGACACCAGAGCCTTGTAATGCTAAAGCCATGCCAAGTCCACCGCGATAGCGCTCATCGATGTCCCAAGAATGAGGGCGTTCATCCCAACGAGCCATTTCTTTTACACGATTTACAGTATCTTGGAAAAGACCAGAATCAAGATATTCATCTGGAGCATATACTAAGCTTTGTTCACCTTCCGCTATTAAGTTCTTCTGACGTAGTTCAGCTGGATCAATCCCCATTTTGTCAGCCAATTGGTTAACAGCACATTCTAATGGCCACAAGGCTTCTGTTGCACCATACCCACGGAAAGCACCACCCGGAGTTTGGTTAGTATACACACCTTCTGTACCATAATGAACAGCAGTCGCTTTGTTGTACAAAGGCACAGATTTATGTTCACCAGCCGTTGTAGTAGTGAAGCAATGAGTTGCATGTGCCCCAGCGGCTGTGATGGAGTCCATATCAATAACTTTAATAATGCCATCTTTCGTAGCACCTACACGAATTTTCCATTCACGAGCATGACGTGTAGTGGAGCAAGTTTGTGCTTCTGTACGATCGTATAAAAGATAACAAGGTTTTTTCAATGTCCACGCTACGAAAGCTGTCATAATTTCTGTACAAGCTGTTTGTTTAGAACCGAAGCCACCACCAATACGAGGCTTAATTACACGGACTTTTGTAGCCGGAATACCGAGTGCACGAGCGATGTGACGGCGTACATGGAATACGATTTGCGTAGAGGATACAATAACTACACGACCTAGCGCATCTATATATCCAAAGCTTTGGAATGGTTCCATCGTTGTTTGGCGTGTGGCCTGGTCAAAGTATGTACCTTCTGCCACGTAATCACATTTAGCGAGTTCTGCTTCCACATCTCCTACCCGTTTGTGATAGGATACGCAAATATTGCGTTTGTAGTCTTGACCTACAGGGATATTGTTGTGAATATCGTCTTCAGGATGTACTATAGTTTCATGATCGATAGCTGTATGCATATCAAGCACAGGTTTCTGTACTTCGTACTCAACCTTGATAAGAGGCATAGCTTTTAGCGCTGTAGCTTCATCTTTTGCTACGATGAGAGCTACTTCGTCTCCAACATAACGAACTACAGGGTCTAAGATGAGCGCATCATAAGCGGATGGCTCTGGATATGTTTGACCTGCTAATGTGAATCGCGTATCAGGCACATCTTCATAAGTAAAAATAGCTTCTATGCCAGGGATCAATTTAGCTTTAGATGTATCAATAGATTTGATGCGCGCTTGAGCATGAGGGCTACGAAGAACCTTAATAACAAGTGCATCTTTGGGAACAAAATCGCCAGTATAAGACGGTTTACCAGACAAAATACCTTTTGAGTCAACTTTGTCATAAGATTTACCAATATGCTTGTTCATCATTATAGGCCTCCTTCTAAGAATTTACGAACTCCTCGAAGTTGTGATTCATAACCAGTACAGCGGCACAAGTTACCTATAAGGTATTCCCGAATTTCATCACCGCTAGCCTTTGGATTTTTGCGTTTCAAATTGATAGCACTCATCATCATGCCAGTTGTACAAAAACCACACTGATCTGCGCCTTCACTTGCGATACAAGCCGCCAATAATTCAGCTTCCTCTTGTAAGCCTTCTAATGTAGTAATCTTATGGCCTGGCGCACGAAATGTAGGATAAGCACAGGACAAAATAATTTCGTCATCCACCCATACAGTACAAAGGCCACAGTTTGTGGTATCACAACCACAGCGGACACTGTAATAGCCAAGATTACGCAATGTATCTAGCAACATCTCATCAGTTGGCACATTAACAGTTACATTTTTGTTATTAATATTAAGTACGAGTTCCATTATTGTGCCACCTCCTTAGCTAAACGTTGAACCATTGCTTTTACCATCTCCATGCGATATTCTTTGGACGCATGAGAGTTAGATTGATACACTAGTTCTTCAGATGCCAATTGAGCTGCCTCTTTTGCGGCAGATAATCCTCTTTCTGAAAGCAAAGCACTTGCTTTTTCTGCTAATTGAGGTGTACCAGGTCTTGTGCCGATGTATAATTCAACGCCTTTTTCGTCATGGCGAAGAGCACCTGTCAATACTGGGAAGTCGCCACGAGAGATGCGAAGAGCTTCAACAGCTACAGGTACATCTACTTTAGGGATGCGAATTTCCACGAGAATATCACGTTCTCTATATTTCATATAGTCTTGTATGGACATACGACCACCTTTAAAGGTTACGATGTCTGCATGTACTGCCAATAAAGCAGGAATGATATCTGAGAAGCCAAATTTACTTGCTACAGAACCGCCCATGGTAGCAGTATTTCTAAATTGAACACCAAGAATCTCCTTAACGCCTTTAACTACGGCTCCGCCACAGAATTGTTGTAATGGCTGAAAACGTTCCACATCTCCTTGTGTCGCCATAGCGCCAATTACAAACTCCTTATCTTCTTCACGAACATAACGCAAATCAAGACCTGCCATATCAATCACTGATGGCCAAGTACGTCGTCCTAGACGCAGCCAACAGCCTCCCGCTAGCATAGGAGCAGTTTTGTTCTTTGTGGCTAATTCATAAGCCTCTTCCACGGTCTTCGGTTGTAATACTTTCATAAATGCTAACATAATCTGTCCTCTCAATGGTATACTAATACTAACAGAATTACGGTGCTAACTATAAAAATACAGTTATCACCAAACTACAAACATAATAAAGATCTATAGAATCTCACGCATTTCTTATACTTTTATTTTACCAATTATTTACCACTAAATCTACGATGAAAGATATAAATTTACAGGAAATTTGCAAAGAATTACATATTTATGAATTTGGAATTACCTCATGGCCACTGCCTGAACAGGCCAGAACTATTTTATTTGAAAGCAACCCATGCCCCTTCACTACGGCAGATGTAGAAGCAAGGCTACTAGGAACGAAGCAATTCATACCGAAAAGTGCCATCGTTTGTCTATTCCCATACCATGTAGAACACAAAGGCCAATCCAATCTATCTCGCTATACATGGTCTACAGATTATCACCTAATCATTAATGAATATTTAAAACGTCTTATTGAAAGATTACAAATAATTGATGACTCGGCTCAGTTCTCCATTCATTGCGATACCTCTCCTTTAGCCGATCGGTACATGGCCTACTTGGCAGGTCTCGGCTTTTATGGAAAGAACAACTGTTTTATCAGTCCTAAGTGGGGTTCTTATGTCGTTATTGGCACAATTTTAACAACACTAGAGCTCGAGCCAAATGCCCCCCTTAAGCAGTCCTGCATGGGATGCAATCGTTGTATTACAGCGTGCTTAGGTCAATGTTTAGGCCATGACGATTTTAAATACAACACTTGTAAAAGCTTCTTGACGCAGAAAAAAGGAGAGCTCACTGATGAAGAGGAAAATATCCTCGCTAAAACTCCACTCGTATTTGGTTGTGATGTATGCCAAGAGGTGTGTCCTCACAATAAAGATATTCCAACTACGCCTATCCCTGAATTTCAACAGATTGAGCCGTATGTCAATATAGACGAACTAGAAGCACTAACGAACAAAGAATTCAAAGCAAAATACGGTCGTCGAGCCTTCTCGTGGCGAGGTAAAAAAGTACTAATGAGAAATCAAGAGATTATAGATAGAAAAAGTAAACTATAACACTCAATAAGACATAATAATTAACAAATACACTTATAATAATTTTTATTAAGCAAACTAACAAAAATTTGATAAAGCATTAGCAAAATAATTTACAAATTTTTAGAATCAAAAAGAGACGGCCAAAATGAACTGCACCCCCAAAATTGTGTCCAATTTTTGGGGTGCAGTTCAAGAAGTCGTCTCTTTTAGTAATTATTTAATTTCGTAATAGTTCAACTCATCCAAACTCTTACCAAGAGCAGGGATATATATTTTAAGAAACATATCTACCTCAGGCATATTTAGATTTTTCAACTTAGCTAAGATAGAGTCATGTGCCTCTTTAAACTCATCATTCCCTGCCTTGAGCTCTTTGACGCATTTCATATAGGCTGAAATTATATCGGCAGCCTTAACGAGAGGCCATTCTGGACTAGCCTCTGCATCAACAAGTATAGGCTTATAAACAGATTGTAACCGGTCTGGCAAGGTTGATAGCATTTTTTCTTGCGCCAAAGTTTCAACCTCACCATACAGTTCCCGCAACTTTGGATCAAAATACTTGATTGGTGTCGGCATATCTCCTGTAAAGATTTCGCTCACCTCATGATACATAGCTATGACAGCTACCTTATTGATATCTACATTCCCACCGAAGTATTCATTTTTTATGGCCCCTAAGTTGTGCGCTACCATAGCCACTTCAAGGCTATGTTCTTGAATATTTTCTATTTCCGTATTTCGCATGAGGCTCCATCGATTGATAAAGCGCATGCGTTTTAAAAATGCAAAAAATGAACTCATATGTCCCCCATTACACAATAGGTCCTTAAATTACCCCACGGAGTTTAAATCCATAATCAAGGAATTGTACAGCTTCTTCCCAACGATTATCATCATTAAGCATAACTACAATCATAGTATGGCCCTTCCGTGTGGCAGACGCAATCAAACATTCTCCTGCTGCATTTGTAAAACCTGTTTTCAAGCCATTCGCACCTGGATATTTATTGCGAATAAAATGGTTTGTAGTACGAATTGTTTCTGGTGCACGGTTTTGATACGGCACCTTGTAATAATCATTAGCAACCTTATCACGGAACATTTGGTATTTCATGCCGTAGGCTGCAATTATCGCTAAATCACGAGCCGTAGAATGGTGACCCTTTTGTGTTAATCCATGAGGGTTCAAGAACACACTATTCTTTGCACCCGCTTTTGCAGCAATGCGAGTCATATCCTTAGCAAATTTACCTACAGAACCACTTACATTTTCGGCTACTACAACGGCCGCATCATTGCCACTAGCAACCATCATACCTTCAAGAACACCTTCCAATGTAATCTGATCCCCTACGCGAACCCCAAGGTTTGATTCTTCCATGCTCGTTGCATAGCTACTTATCGTAGCTAATTCATCAAGCTGTGTGCCCTTTAGTTCTAAAGCAGTTAACAAGGTAACCATTTTCGTAGTACTAGCTGGATGCATCCACTTATCTGGATTCTTAGAAAATAAGATTTCTTTTGTGTCCGCATCAATGAGGACCACGGCCTCACCAACAGTAGAAGGAGGTGTAATATATGCAGCTTGAGCAACACCAGCACCTATAAATACGATTCCTATAAAAGTTATGGCCAATACCAATTTCTTATAAAACATATGAATATTCGTCGTTAAAAGTGTCATCACTCTCGTTCTACCTTCCAGTATCCTAACTTTCAAGACTATTTTCTATTACTGCATTTGTAGCAGTCGCTTTTTTCTTTGTCCCTTTAATTTCACCAGTCGATGTATCTACATTTTGGATATATACCACACGTTGAGGATATGGAATATCAATACCGTATTTATCAAAGGCATCTTTCACATCAGACATGATACTGTACTGGACATCTAGGAAGTCTTTAGACTTAACACGGGCATAAGCAGCGATGCGTACAGAATTATCTCCAAATTCAGAGATACCAATTTCCATATTCTTGGGATTGAGGACACGTTTATCAGCAGCAAAAATTTTTTTTAAGATTTTTATTGCTTCATGATGATCATTATTATAGCCAATATCAAACACAAATGGGATAACCCTTTCAGTTGTATAGGCTATATTAGTTACAGCTTGAGATGTAAGGAGAGAGTTAGGTATGTATACATTCTTTTGATCTTTTGTAGTAATAACTGTATACATAAATTGGATTGATTTAACACTGCCGACTACATCACCTACCTGAATAACGTGACCCGCTCTAAAAGGCTTGAAAATAAGAATTAATAAACCAGATGCTAAATTAGAAAGGTTATTCTGTAAGGCGAGACCAATGCCTAAACCAAAAGCACCAAAAGCAGCTATAAAAGATGTTGTAGGAACACCAATTTGGTTTAAGCAAATCAATACTAACCCTACTAGCAAGGCGTAATTAATAATTTGAGTGATAAAGCTCATTGCTGCTGAGTCATAGGAAGCTTTTGTCATAATGCGAACAGCAAAAGCTTTTACCCATTTAATAGCATATCGCCCTATCCAAAATAAAATTAACGCTAATAAGATATTTCCAGCTTGTGCAAAAAACCAGTCCCTCATTTGAATTAATATATTAGCGTCTTTAAAAAGAAATTCAGAAACAGCACTTAAGAAATTAGCCATAATAACCATCCATAATATAAATCTATACAATAACAAATATACGTCTCAACATAATGTCAATATAATAACAGTAAACATATATGCTATAATTTTACATATGCATTCGCAATACAATAATAAAGATATTATATCGTTATATTCCATATATAACAATCATAAAACTAGGGAGACTTACATGTTCAAAAATCTATACGAAGCACCCCAAGAACTCGCTACTGGAGGCTATGTAACTAGAGAGTTACACTCCGTCACGATACACTTTGACGATATCCACTATTCTCTTTCGAGCGGACAATTAAATGGTGGCTATCACCATACTCTAGCGGTACGCAACCAGCAGCTAACATATCAAATCGAAACAGAAAAAGATTTACCCGGTGGCTCTGTAGCCGATTATTTAGCTCAAGAATTTGAGCACATTGATACACCTGTTCATTTTAGTACAGCCCTCCTCACGTCTGCCACAATGCATCTACACGCCTATGCCAAAGTCGAAGAACATGATACTATCGTAGAAACTATCGTGACTGCAGGCTATGAAAAAACGGCACATCGCGCAGGTACAGGTTATTGTTATGAAGAGCGTGATGGAGACTTCATAGTACCAGGCACAATTAATATCCTCGTATTTACAAATAAAGCTTTAACAGATAGCGCTATGATAAAAGCTATCATGACGATTACCGAGGCTAAAACCGCAGCCCTACAAGATTGGAATGTTGAAAGCGTACGTCTCCATCCGTTTATTAATGAAGACATTCCTGACGCAATTACGAAAGAACGCAAAACATCTGCCACAGGTACCTCTACAGATGGTATCGTTCTCACCATCGATACAAATGGAGATATCTTAACCGATGCTGGCTCCTTCTCACTATTTGGAGACACTTTAGCCAAGGCCGTCTATGTAGGCGTACAAAGAGCACTAGAAAATGCTATTGGAGCTGAATAATCCTATCTTGTGATATCCAAAAACATCTAGAATGCCCCCAAATTATCATTCAACACCCCACTCATATATGAAAAATATAATACAAATGAAAAACCGCACATCCTAGGCGATCGGAATGTGCGGTTTATTGCATATAAAACTGTTACATGTAGTATAATTCTTGAAAATGAATATCAAATTAATTTTTGAGATATTTTCTCAATTTTTATTAAATTAATTATTAGATCAAAGAATCATTATGTTCCATGAATATTATGTGCTTTTAATAATCATAGAAGAATTGTTGTAACTTTTTAAGATTTTTAGTTTTTGTAAGCCCTAGCATCAATAAAATACGCGCTTTTTGTGGACTTAAAGTATCACATACTAGATAGTTTGCCAGTGCATCTTGTGGCACTGCAGATACCATACCACTACCGGTACGAGAAGCACGTACCGTTGGAAACTTTGTATTCTGTGTGATTTGACGTACGTTTTGTGGGATTGTACCATGACCAAGACCTATTAAGATTAAACCGTCAGGATTTGTAGCAACTACACTCATAGGCACCATATCATCCATACCACCATAGCAGGTCATTATAACTACACGAGGTAACTCAGACAATTTACTCACATCAAATACAGAGTCTTGAGTATGACGTCGAGTAGACACTTTAAAATAGTGGGCAACACCATCTTGTACAATACCAAGATGCCCCACTAATGGACTATCAAAAGTCGCTACATTAGTAGTGTTGCATTTAGATACATCCCTTGCCCCATCAATGTAGCCATTTAATACGACTATCACACCTTTACCTAAAGACGATGGTGTTCTCGCTACTTGGATAGCTTGCAATAAATTAATTGGCCCATCTGCACTAATAGCACCTGCGGGTCTCATAGATCCAGTAATAACAATTGGCTTGTCTGTATGAACTGTCAGATTCAGAAAATATGCCGTCTCCTCCATGCTATCTGTGCCATGAGTAATAACAACACCACCGATATCATCTCGATTAACCAATTTTTGCACCAACTTAGAAAGTTCTAACCAGTGATTTACGGTAATATCGGAGCTTTCAATATTACTAAACTGAGTATATGTATAAGGACCATACGGTTTTGTACCAGGTACGGAGGCTAAGATTTCGTCAAGTCCTAACACCCCTGCCGTATAGCCTGTTAAATCAGTATTTGAAGTACCTTTTCCTGCAATAGTTCCTCCAGTACCAATCAAAGCGATTTTTGTATCCATATTACCTCCACTATAAAACTATAAAATAATTATTGTTATTAAATTTAAACTAAGTACGATTCAATAAGGCTGGTCAATAATGGCCAGCCTTATTATATTCTAAAAAATTATTTTATCCTATTTTATGGCTTCGCCCCTATAGATTCATGGATTCATCTCTATAAATCGAGATTTCCGCCTTATCAATTAAAGCTTTGGGTCAAATGATGGCATCAACTCTAATTTATGTTTATTAATTCGATTCAGATGATCTATTCGCTCTTTTGTTGGCTGATCTTCAATTTCACCAGTTCTGATATAACGATCCAGTATAGCATAGGTAAATCCCAATTTATCCTCATCTGACTGACCACTAAGACCATCACTTGGCACCTTATCAACTAAATATGATGGAATATCAAGAAGCATGCCTATTTGACGAACCTCTTCTACCACGAGTTGAGCGAGAGGGCTAAAATCACCTGCACTATCTCCGTATTTTGTAGAATATCCTACGTAGTCTTCAGAACCATTACAAGTATTGGCTACACGAGCACCATTTGGCAAATTTTGCCCTACTGCATAGAGCGTTGTCATTCGAAGTCGAGGCGGTGTATTGATAATTGCATCCTTGGCTAAATCAGTTCTCCCCGTTACAACATCATATCCCTTAGCTTGAACGATAGCATGAGTTAGCGCCTCATAGGCAGCACCAATGTTAACTGTCATGTGAGGAATTCCTAAATAATTCACCACTGCCTGAGCATCATCAATATCGGATTGCACTCCATTTGGCATAAGAACACCAACTACGCGATTTGCACCAAGAGCTTCTTTGCAAAGAGCTGCCACGATAGTAGAATCCTTACCACCTGAAATACCGACTACAGCACTACAGTTAGGACCGTTTTGACTAAAATAATCTCTAATCCATTGAATAAGAGCATTCTTTGTAGATTGTGGATTTTCTAACATAGCCCCTCCTATTTTTTTCGATAAATACGGTTCAATAAATCCATCTTCAATTGATAGTAGCTAGGGCTCATATCAAGATAGTGACGATGTGGATTTTCAAAGCGTTGTTCTTCGGGCCAAATTTCATTAGATAATTGTTTCTGTACATATTCTCGAATTTCCTCTAAGGTTGGCAAATTTACAACAAGTTTACCATCCTTGATAACGAGTTGTTTCATCTCTTTGAAGGTACAGTTTTCAAAATATAATTCACGCCAAGGTTGCTCAGGATCGATATAACGATATGGTTCCTCTGTATCGGGTACCTCTCGCAACAATGTTAATAGATCTGCAATCGCACGACCTTTATCATTATAAACACGATATACCTTTTTTAAACCTGGATTAGTAATTTTTTCAACACTTTCAGAAATCTTGATACGCGGTTCCCACATACCATCTTTCTCGATGCTAGCAATCTTATATACCGCACCAAATACGGGGTCACTCTTAGAGGTAATGAGGCGTTCCCCTACACCAAAAATATCAATAGGCCCACCTTGTATTAGCAAAGAAGTGATTGTATACTCATCTAGACTATTAGATGCCATGATTTTACAATCCTCTAAACCTGCATCATCTAGCATGCGCCGTGCTTTTTTAGCCAAATACGAAAGGTCACCAGAATCTAGGCGAATTCCTTTTAAGCGTTTACCCATTGGCTCCAATACATCCTTTGCTACCTTAATAGCATTAGGCACGCCAGAATTTAACACATCATAAGTATCAACGAGGAATACTGCATTATCTGGATACACTTCGGCATAGGCTTTGAAAGCATCATATTCAGAACCATAGTACATAACCCAGCTATGTGCCATGGTCCCACTGACAGGAATACCAAATTGTTGACCCGCTAAAACCGTTGCAGTAGACTGAACACCGCCAATATAAGCGGCTCTTGCGCCATATACGGCAGCGTCTACATTATGTGCACGGCGAGCACCAAAGTCAGCCACAATACGACCATCCGCAGCGCGAACAATGCGATTAGCTTTTGTGGCGATAAGAGATTGATGGTTCATCATAGTAAGCACTGCAG
Organism: Veillonella parvula; assembly: GCA_947096075.1. Lineage (GTDB taxonomy): Bacteria > Bacillota > Negativicutes > Veillonellales > Veillonellaceae > Veillonella > Veillonella parvula_C. Next base: position 16,771 of record CAMUQE010000025.1, read on the forward strand.
TTTCTATGATTTGTGCATCTATGAGAGGTGCCACAATTGTAATAACAGGTTCATTAGGATAGATGATAGAACCTTCTGGAAAAG
>CAMUQE010000026.1 GCA_947096075.1 Veillonella parvula
GCGGGTGAAGGGAATCGAACCCTCGCGACCAGCTTGGAAGGCTGGGGCTCTACCATTGAGCTACACCCGCAAATAAAAATGGTCGGAGCAGCAGGATTCGAACCTGCGACCCCCTGGTCCCAAGCCAGGTGCGCTACCAAACTGCGCTATGCCCCGTCATTAATTACTTTGCTATTATAGCAAACCCGGTAGTTGATGTCAACCACTACTCTTGCTGAGTTCTTACTCTCTCGAGTATCGCTCTGCAACGAAAATTATTATATCATTGATAGAAACTAGTGACAAGTACTTTTTTACAACTTCATTAATTTTTTTACTTATACATTAATATATTCTTTAATATATATCTATCCTTACTTCTATTATCCTATACGCCTACGCCTCTATATCATTTTAATCTATAAATTATTCGCCCTAATAGTATAAAGCCAATCATATGCTTAATCGAGCATATAAAAACATGCACCCCTATCGAGGTGCATGTTGTATTGTTCTATAGTTATATAAGATTTTAAAATGCTAGTAAAGCAAATAGCTTAACCTTCGTAGCTACCATCTTCTACTACTTGAGGATTTTTTGCGATACCTTGTTTTACAGCAACTTCAGCAACTGCTTTAGCAACAGCTGGAGCTACACGAGGATCGAATACGGATGGCATTACGTTTTCTTCGTTCAATTCGCTATCAGGAATCAAGTGAGCCAAAGCGTCAGCAGCAGCTAATTTCATTTCGTCAGTGATTTGAGCCGCACGAACGTCGATAGCGCCGCGGAATACGCCAGGGAATACTGCTACGTTGTTGATTTGGTTAGGAGCGTCGGAACGACCTGTACCAGCAACGCGGATACCAGCAGCTTTCATATCAGCATATGTAGCTTCTGGGTTAGGGTTAGCCATTGCAAATACGATTGCATCGTCAGCCAAGTTTTCCAAAATTTCTTTTGTAAAAGCACCTGCTGCAGATACACCAAGAAGAATGTCGGCGCCTTTAGCATTTTCAGCCAAGTTGCCATGTTTTTCTTCAAGTTTAAGCAAATCAATCAATTCAGCTTGCAAAGAGTCAAGTCGTTTGTAGTCTTTGTGCAATACGCCAGAGGATACCAACAATGTGATATCACGAGCACCTGCAAGGTACAATAAGCGAGCAATGTTTGCACCAGCAGCACCAGCACCGTTTACAACGATTTTAGCAGTAGCTAAATCTTTTTTAACTAAACGAAGAGCACCTTTTACACCAGCTAAGCATGCAATAGCAGTACCGTGTTGGTCATCGTGGAATACAGGGATTTCTAACTCTGCTTTCAAACGATTTTCAACTTCATAGCATTTAGGAGAGGAAATATCTTCTAAATTAATACCAGCAAAGTTTTTTTGCAATAATTTTACTGTATTGATCAATGTATCAGCATCTTTTGTATCTACAACCAATGGAATGCAGTCTACATCACCGAATTTTTTGAACAATAAGGATTTACCTTCCATTACAGGCAATGCCGCAGCAGCACCGATATCGCCAAGACCAAGTACACGAGTACCGTCGGATACTACGGCAACCATGTTGGAGCGACAAGTTAATTCGAAGGATTCTGCTTCATTATCTTTAATACGCAAGCATGGCTCTGCTACACCTGGTGTGTAAGCTACAGATAAATCATGAGCGTCTTTTAATTCATATTTAGTTCCTACAGTAAGGAAACCTTTTAATTCACGTTTTTTTTGTACAGCTAATTCACGTACGTCCATAATAATTCTCCTTTGTGGATACACTCGGACTCTTTAGAGTCGGTAATTTATACCTTTAACTAATTGTATTATACAAAATGCTAAATCATAATTCAAGTTTTTTCGATATAGTTTTTCGAAATTTTTAAAAACTACTATCATTAAGCTCCAGTAGTAATAAAGATTAAGCGCTAATAGTAATAAAGTAAATTATAAAAAAGTAGATAAACCATATAAGGCTTATCTACTTCAAATCTATCTTCGTATTATACGGTAAAAGCTGTCACACCAATGTTATAAAAGCGGTCTTTAAGCTTTTACAGATGGCAAATTGCGTCCATAGAAGATTTCCATCATTTCTTGTTTTAATTGATGTTTAATTTGCTTGATTTCACGATCGCTCAACTCAGACTCAGTGATGCCAAAGAGATAATTATCTAAATCAAATTCTTTTAACATCATCTTTGTATGGAAAATATTTTCTTGATATACATTTACATCAATCATGTTGTACATGTTGCGAGTTTTTGCACTAATGTAATTTTGAATGGAATTGATACGATGATCGATATAAATCTTCTTACCAGATACGTCACGAGTAAATCCACGTACATGATAATCCAAGGTAAGAATATCAGAGTCAAAACTTTGAATTAAGTAATTAAGTGCATTTAGCGGAGAAATTTGACCGCAGGTAGATACTTCAATATCTGCACGGAATGTGCTAATCCCTTTATGAGGATGGCTTTCAGGGTACGTATGTACAGTAAGATGCGATTTATCTAGATGCATAACTACATCTTCTTTTTCAATTTCCTCTTCAGAAATCAAAATCGTAACAGATGCGCCTTGTGGATCGTAATCTTGTTTCGCTACGTTAAGGATGTTAGCACCGATAATATGGCTAACTTCCGTCAAAATAGCTGTTAAACGATCCGCATTGTATACTTCATCAATGTACTGAATGTATTGTTTCTTCTCTTCTTCCGTACGAGTATAACAAATATCATAAATATTAAAACTCAATGTCTTGGTGAGATTGTTAAAACCATATAACTTCATTTTAGGCTTTGCTTTAACTGGTGTATCCATGATATGTCATAACCCTTTCCATGCATAGACTTACTATTTCTTTTGAAAGTTTCGCAAACGAAGCTTTCACCATATAACTAAACAATATCTTGTTTGTACACAAACTCTACATTAAACTGTCCATTATCGTAGGTAACGATGGCAAAAGTGCCACCGGAGCGATCACGAGCCAAAGAAATACTGCCAGGATTTACAAATACCGCATCACGGGCACGAACCTCCCCATGATGATGGCTATGACCGGACACGATGAGTCGCGCACCCATGTCAGTTCCTAACTCAATCAGTTTTTGTATTCGATTATAATATGATACCTCATGACCATGAGTCATGTAAATATAGGTATCTTCAAGAGGAATCAATTGCTCTCGTGGTTCAAGCGGTTGCACACGATCGTTATTGCCACGCACCGCATAAACAGGAATATCCGTATGTTCCTGCATATAGCGTGCATCATCGCCAAAATCGCCAGCATGAAGCCACATATCGATATCTTGATCGGCAGTAGCCTCCAATACGAGGTCGATATCCTCTAGATACCCATGAGTATCACTTAAAATGCCAATTCGTTTCATTGTATTTAATCTCTAATGCCACTATATTATATATTTATATGAACTATAACATATAGTTCAAAAATATCAAAGCTTGTTAATCAATTCACGTAGTGCACGGCCACGATGACTAATCGTTTCCTTCTCTTCTATACTAAGCTCTGCCATCGTCTTTTTAAACTCAGGCACATAGAAGTACGGATCATAGCCAAAGCCATTTTCCCCTTTTGGCTCATCTTGAACGAGTCCATCGCAATAGCCTTCAGCCGTCACTTCTCGACCACCAGGGTATACAAGTGCTAAAGCACATACATAATGACCTGTACGGTTACTTTTCCCTTGTAGTTCACGAATTAACTTCTCGTTGTTTGCATTGTCATCACCATGGCGACCTGCATAACGCGCAGAATATACACCTGGTGCACCATTGAGGACATCAACCGTAATGCCAGAGTCATCAGCAAGACATGGGCGATTCGTAGCCTTTGCATAGTAGCGAGCCTTCAACAAAGCATTTTCCATAAAGGTTGTACCAGTTTCCTCAGGCTCCTCAATGGAAATCACAGCTTTTACAGGTACACAATCGATAGATAAATGGGAGAAAGCCTCGGAGAACTCACGAATTTTTCCTTTATTGCCTGTAGCAAGTACAATTTGTTCCATCTTACACCTCCGGAGCTGTTGGATATACCTTACCAACTTTATCTGCTGTACTACCTAATGCTTCGCGTTGTTTTGCCATTAGCTCATCAGTAGCAGCTTCTGCTAGATCAAGTAAAGTGTTGAGCTCATCACGATTAAAGGTACCGTGTTCACCTGTACCTTGCACTTCAACCATATTGCCAGAACCGGTACGGACTACATTCATATCTACGATGGCTGCACTGTCCTCTTCATAACAAAGATCTGTAATAGGGCCGTCAGGACCAATACCTACCGAAATAGCGGCACAGAAGTCAGTAATTGGAAATTTGCCTGCTCCGCCAAAGGTGAAGTCCACCGCATCAACGAGGGCTACAAAGGCACCCGTAATAGATGCTGTACGCGTACCGCCATCCGCTTGGATAACGTCGCAGTCGATAGTGATAGAACGTTCTCCTAATGCTTCAAGATCTACAACAGCACGCAATGCACGACCGATAAGACGTTGAATTTCTACAGTCCGTCCTGTTTGTTTTCCCTTTGCAGCCTCACGGCTCACGCGAGTTTGCGTAGAACGTGGCAATAATGAGTATTCCGCAGTTACCCATCCTTGCCCAGAACCTTTTAACCAGCGTGGCACAGAATCCTCAACAGTAGCCGTACAGATAACTTTGGTCTTACCACACTCAATAAGTACAGATCCTTCTGCATACTCTGTAAAATTCCGTGTTATTTTAATAGGTCGCAATTGACCCGCTGTTCTATTATCGCTGCGCATAAGAACCTCACCATTCTAAAACTAAATATTAGAACGCCCCTTACACAAAGGGGCGTTATTTCTTATATTATATCATATTTTTTCTATTTTTCAGTATTACAAATCATATTGTACTTTGCGATTCTAAGATGATAACTGGCGTTATCATTTACGGAGATTAACATTATAGTTCATATTGTCCGTCACCAAGTGGATCTACCACAACGTAACGGCTTGCTCCCCCTTCTACTTTGGCTCGTTTCGCTTCTACAATAGCATCTTTACGCATCCCTTCATCTGCTTGCCAAGGTATAAACATAGCATATACACTTTGCGGCCCATACGGTCCGTATTGTCCTCGCGAGAACACGCTATGCCAGCCTACCTTGTTTTTATACATGCGCACCTTTTCAAGGCGCTCCTCTTGTACGCCTGTTTCATCGTAGTACACGTTATAATGATTAGACCAAACATCCCCTGCACCTACGCGCTCGTCTTCGGCCATCTTATGACGGTTAGCCCATTGTATTTTCCACTTAACGATTAAATCATCTATGTAACTAGTTACATTTTGACTCTGTTTGTATTTAACAGGATCAAAGGCAGGTTCTACGACTTTGCTGTAATCAAGGCCTGCCATGGATAAAATGATACCCGTATTTACATATGGCAACGCTTCTTGTACGGAATAGCCTCCTTCAAGTACAGCTATATCTGCTTGTAACAAATCGACTAATTCCGCATAGCCCTTCGCAGTTACCTGCATATTAGCCAACGGATCACTAAAGTGATTATCTTGTCCTGCCGAGTTAATGACGATATCTGGATTAAACTCTTCAAGAATAGGCAATACCAGCTCACGCATAACCTTCATCAAGCCTTCGTCACCTGTGCCCGGAGGCAGCGGAATATCTATATTACCACCGATAGCCTGAGGACCTCCAAATTCATCCATAAAACCTGTTCCTGGATAGAGGGTTCGTCCATCTTGGTGAAAGCTAATGTATAAGGTATCTGGATCGTGGTAAAACACATCTTGAGTACCATCACCGTGATGTACATCAGTATCTACTACGGCAACGCGTTTGAGTCCATAGGTTTGGCGCATGTGTTGAATCATAACGGCTTCAATATTAATCGTACAAAAGCCACGAATACCATGAACCATAGCCATTGCGTGGTGACCTGGTGGTCTTACTAACGCAAAAGCACGGTCTACTTCACCGCGCATGACTGCATCAGCTGCCGCAATAGCACCTCCAGCAGATACCCGATGAGCTTCAGTCACCCAAGACTCTAAATCTGGAGCGCCAACGTGAACCCGCTCTATGGTATCCCAATCAGCTACTATGGGATTATATTCTCTAATATTCGGTATATCTAACAGACCTTCCTCTACGATTTGATCACGCGTATAAAGTAAACGCTCTTGTCGTTCAGGATGTGTTTCAGAAATTTTCCAGTCAAACGCAGGGAAAAAGACAAGACCTAAACTGTGATGATATTTAGCTTTATCAATAGTAGAGCTCGTAGCCTCATTCTGTTTAGTATCCATATTTAGAATACCATGACGCTCTCGATAGGATAGTCCTTTATTCCACATAGTGTTTCACCCCCGCCGCCAGTTGTACTTTCACAGTAATTAAACGCTCCATAGATTGCCAGCCCTCTACTACAGGGAAATCCTCAATGCTAATGACCTCTATCTCTTGCTCCGTATCTAAACCTAAACGTATAGCCTCTTCACTAAGAGTTTCTTTTGCTCGTTCCACAACCTGTTCCACTCGTTTCAAAGTACAGTTTTGTTGTTTAATACCTAATTCAGGAGTGACTAGCAACCGACGTTTTGTGTCTACATGAACAGTGAGTTCGATGGTAGATAAAGCTAGTGCAGCGCCTATGGCATTTGCTACGGCAGCATTCTCAGGAATCGTAACAGGTAACTCTAGATACTCCCCGATACTCGGACCTAAACTTGGCGCTGTGCCCCCTACCACAACAATATGTTCAGGCACAAATATATCAGGATTTACGATATCTGCTACCACATAAATAGGTCGTTTATTTTCTGCCTGTACCACCTCATCGATGCCATGTTGAATTATTTCTAATGCCTTTTCAACAATAAGTTGTGCTACATCTAAAGCCGACATATTATGAGTACATTGCTTTTCAGAATTATGGTTCCCGAATGTATCTTCACATTCGCCGTGTTTCCAATTAGCCTGTAACACACGGGCTAATTGTTGTAAGGATTGTGTAGCAAGGTCAGCATCACCATAACTTGCGTGTCCTAATACGATGAGAGCATCCCCCAAGGTAGGTTTATTGCCACCTAAAGCCACCGATGGTCCCACTCGTTCAGGACCTACCGTAAGATCACCGTCTTTAAGCCGAACTACGGATTCCCCACCAATACCGACGGAAGTAACGGCAAAGGATCTCACCGCACTTGGATATTCACGTATGGACACGCCACTTTTTGTCATCAACGGTTTACCATATTTCCAAAGAGAGATATCTGTTGTGGTACCTCCAATATCTAGAGCAACCGTATGCTTTTTACCAATAGCACCGAGAGCCGATAGTCCAAGAACTGTAGCAGCAGGCCCCGTAAATGCAGTCTCCACAGGTCTACTTACCATATGTTCCATAGGTAAAGAACCACCATCAGCCTTCAAAATGTGAAGCGGTGCCGTAATATGACGTATATTAAGGGCCTCTTCGACATTTTTCTTGAACACCGTAAATACGGGTGTTACGGCACTATTAAAATAAGCGCTAATAGTACGACGAGGGAAATTTAAAGAACCGCTTAACAAACTGCCATTAGAAATTGTATGATACGTATTTTTCAATTCCTCTGTAATAGATAGTTCTTCGTGAGGATTCCGCACCCCAAATTTAGCGGACACAGCAGCCAAATCGGTACCACTATGTGCTTGAACCATGTTGGCTATACCACGTACAGCATCAGCAGGGGTACCCTCTACAACGATACCTCTATGATCTGTATAACCTTGAAGATATATAGGGCTCACAGGAAAAATATCATCAACGTTTCGCCCAGGTCCTGTTACTACATAAAGGTCTACAGGCTGCTCCTTTCCTTCTACAATAGTATTAGTCACAACTGTAGTAGACAAGGTAACTTGATTTATAAGCGAGGTATCACAGTTTTGAAGAACTGCATCAAGAGCCTCGCCAATACCATGCATTAAATTATCTTTTGTGGTCCGCTTTTTAGCAGTTGCCACTACACGATGTCCATCAATGATAACAGCATCGGTAAAAGTTCCTCCTACGTCTAACCCTAGTAACATATAACCTCCTTTTAGCATTAATAAAGAATCCATACAAACTCAAAACGGAGTAAAGAAAACTCCATTTAAGCTAGCATATATTCTCTGATCTAATATGCAATCCCTATTCAAACCTGCGTATAGTCCATATTCAGGCTCATTATATAAAAAAGCTGTACCCATCTCTATGTGATGAGTACAGCCTTCTGTTATTTACCAGATACAGATGCGTAATTTTTGATGATAACAATCGGAGTCATTTGGCTATCATTACCAAATGGATTATCGATCAACAATTGTGCAATTTTTTTAGCATCAATGCCGCGACTTGTGCCTAGAATAGCAGAACGTTTCAAGTCATTAACGTCAGCTACAACGGCACCATAACAACCTGTGCGAGATACAATTTTCTCAGCCACTTTATCTGGATCTTTTGGACCAAATACAATGTGCTTATCAAATGGAGGCATAGTCCCTGTTACATCATCTGTTAAGGATGCAGCACGAGCAATTGCATAGAATACACCAGGTTTACGGAAAATTTTAGCAATAGCGCCTAAAATAAAAGCACCTAATACCTTCCATTTACCATCCAAATTCATAGCCGATTGCATACCATAAATAGATGCCATGGAGCCATCTGGATGGATAAAACGATTAATTAAACGAGCTTGCCAGCACACATTTAGCTCTTCAGGACGTGTAAAACGACCTTGCGTAATAGCTACTACAGATTCAGCAACGCATACGATATCTTCAGGTCCAATATTATGTCCGCCAAATTCAACGATAGCATCAACGATGTCATCATTATCTGTAAGAATACGTGTTGGCACACATACTAACTCTAATTCTGCCATTGTTATGCCTCCTTATTGAACCATTGCTGCGTGAACTTCTTCAGCAGTCAAACGAATACGCTGTTTATCGATATGAAAGTCTGTCCGACCTACGATTTGATAGTAAATGTCGATATCCATATAAGGGAAGCCCTTAATATCTTCACGAATATTGCCAGTTTTACCTGTTAACGTAACATATACACGAATTGTGCCACCTTTACGTGGTTTGATAATTATAGCTTCAAAATATCCATCTTGACGTGGACGATTAATATCCATAGCCCAAGCATTTACTTTAACTGCATCAAAATGTTCTTCTGGTAATAATGGACGTGGGAATAAGTCCATAATAGTACCCAATTGACGACCTTTATTGACAAATGGTATATCACAGAAAAAGGTAATGGACTCAAAATTACGATCAGATACTTGGAAATTCGTTGCCCGTTTCGCTAATAAGACAATATTTTCATTACCTTGTTTCAACACAAACAAACGGAATAATAAGTACAGAGCTGCAACAGCCACAATAATAGCTATTACTGCACTGAGGATGTTATAAAACCACATAGGGTATCTCCTTTATAATGTAATATGTTCAATGGTACGACGGCTTGTATCAAGGAAGGATGCACTCAACGTATCACCAAGTTCGACATCCTTTGTAAAATACAATGTCACGGTGCCTACAGTATCTTGAGGATTGAAAAGATTTTTACTCTCTAGTCTGTGACGAACCAATTCACTTGTTTCAAAAGCAGGATCAATGAACTGAATGCGACACGATGTTAGTTCCTCTAGTAAAGGTTGTACAAATGGAAAATGAGTACAGCCCAAAACAACAACCTCAATTTCTCGAGATAATAAAGGTTCTAAATAATCCTTGCATACTTCACGAACAAAGTAATCATCTAAATGACCTTGTTCAATAAGCCCCGCCAACTCTGGACAAGGTTGTTCCCAAACAAAAACCTCGTGATCAACTTCTAAAGCCACATGCTTATGAATATGACTATTTACAGTGGCCACGGTCGCCATAATACCGATAGTCTTGCTTTTACTTTTATTAATAGCTGTTTTTACACCTTGTGATACACCAATAACTGGCACAGATACAAGTTCACGTACCGCATCAAGAGCCACAACAGTGAAGGTGTTACAAGCAATCACCATCAACTTGACAGGCTGCTTTTCTAGCGTCTCCGCAATACGGCACGCTAAATAAGTGATTTCATCATCACTGCGATTACCTACAGGATTATTCGCATTATCACCGATATAGATAAAATCTTCGTTAGGAAATTGTTCTTGTAATACCTTTAACACAGATAGTCCGCCTACACCGGAGTCAAATACACCGATAGGCAATTGTTGTACATTACTCATGCGGCATCTCCTCAACAGCTGCTAACATAGGCAGGTAAAAAGTATCGTCTAATCGCACAATTTTTCCTGTTGATTTTGACATAAAAGCGTTCTTAGTTTCCCCCGTAGCAAGCAACGCACCATCACTAGCACGGCGCATACGATAGCGAAACACCATTTGAGCCCTCGTCATCTTAACCAAATACGTTTCGATGTGAAGTTCATCATCGAAATTCGCAGGTTCTTTATAGTTGCAGGATACATTCATGATGGGAAACACAATATCCTCATTCATCATATCCCACAAAGTGACACCGATCTTACGAAGGAATTCAATGCGAGCCATTTCAAACCATCTAAAATGATTACTATGGTGAGCAATCCCCATCATATCAGTTTCATAAAATCGTACATTTACTGAAGCAATATGCATAAATTTTGTCCTTTTTAAATAGTATACAATTTTTATTCTATATCTATTACTTTAGTGTGTCAAATAAATAAAGGCAGTTCAATCACTGTGGATCAAACTGCCTAAAATGGTAAAAGTTAGCGACTGCTACCAAATGGAAAGAATTTTTTTGCCTCTTCTTGATGACTCGTTTTGATATAACGATTCGCAATCTTAAAGGCTAATCCGAGTACTGCCACATCATCTACCCAACCTAATACGGCAATCGTATCCGGTACAATATCAATAGGTAATACCAAATATCCTAAGGCACCTGCAATGACCGCTTTTACATATTTGGGAGTGTCCTTGTCGCGAAAACAAAGGAACAAGGTTACTGCTTGTTGTACAAAGGCAAGTTTCTTACCATATCGACCAAGAAAGCCTAAAAATCTTGATTCGCTAAAATACTTACCATATTTAATAATCTTAAATGGATTCATAGTAATAATAATCCTTCAGCGTTTATTTACGCAAACCGCCAATTTTATCTTTCGCTGTGTTAACAGTGTTTGTAGCAACATCTTTTGCTGTCTCTACAGCATCAGAAGCTTTAGTTTTTGCAGTTTCTACTGCTACCTGTGCAGAAGCTTTTGCCACTTCTACACCACCTTTTGCGAATTCTTTAGCTACTTCAATACCTTCTTTAGCAGAATCAATTTTTTCTTTCGCTGCATCAGAAACCTTTGCTACAACTTCTGCTGCGTTATCATGAATTTGGTATTTTGTTTCATTATTCCATTTATTGATGGCAGGTGTTACTTTTTCTTCGTAAACTTGCTTTAAAGATTCTTTAGCAAGACCTGTTTCGTTAGCAATCCCAGCCCATACGTCACGTTGACCTTGAGTGAAAGGAATACTAGCACTTGCATCACGAACGATTTCAGAAGCAATAGCTTTACCATTTTCAAGGAATTCAGCAACCATCGGTTTGTAACGTTCGATATCAGAAGGCATACCATCTTGAATCCAAATATTTGCAATTTTACCAATAGCATAAGTTAAACCGATAGCTACAGGAACGCGAACAGCTTTAATTGGAATTAGAAGGGATACTGCAGCTGTACCTACAGCTGTGCTAAGACCACCTACTAAACCAACTACAGCACCAGCTTGCAATTCTACGTCATAAAGATGAGCAATGCGAGTTACCATGTACGTAGCATTGGCGCACAAAGCGACACTGCTGAATTTAGAGGATAATGCTAATGCTGCCGCACGACCCGCCCCCCAGAAAATAAATTGTTCAACTTGATAGTCACGATCTTGAGATCCATCCATAAGTGGCTCAAGTGTTACGCCATTATATTCTGCCATAAGTATTCTCCTTTGTTGTGAACCAACTATAGGTCTTATTATTAGTATTATTATACCATTCTATTGATAGAAGTGAAATGAATTTTTCTAATTATCCATATATAACAGCTTCTAATATTTTCTATATTACCAACTTGTAAGTCCACCATCGATTGTCCATGCTGCACCTGTCACAAAAGAAGCCTTATTACTCAACAAAAATACAATTACTTCGCCAATTTCATGGGGCTTAGCAATGCGACCTAGTGGGTAATGTTGGCCCATTTCAGCCTTTGCAGCTGCCGCATCTTGATTGGCATTAGCAATCTGTTTGTCCACTAATGATGTATCTACATCACCAGGACACACACAGTTTACACGAACACTGTGAGGTGCCATTTCAAGGGATAGAGATTTTGTAAAGCTCACTACAGCCCCCTTTGATGCACCATATACAGAACACGCTACATTACCTTGTAAACCTGCATCACTAGCAATTGTTACAATACTGCCCTTTGATGATCGTAAATAGGGAAGCGCCGCTTGACATAAGAATACAGTACCTTTTACATTAGTCCCAAACATTTCATCAAAAGCTGCCTCTGTAACATCAGCTAGCAACTCTTCTTCATAGTAGCCTGCAGCTGTTACAAGAGCAGACACCCCACCAAACAAATCTACTGTTTCTTTTACAATTCGCTGACAATCCTCAATTTTAGATACATCACCTTGAATATATTGTACCTTAGATGAATAACGACGTAGCTTAGTTTTAGCCTTTTGACCAACTTTTTCATTTCGACCATTGATGACTACACACCAACCTTCTTTGAGTAAAAGCTTTGCCGTAGCAAATCCAATACCCGATGTACCACCACTGATCAATGCCACTTGTACATCACTTTTATGAGGCATACCTTGCCCTCCTATAAAGTTGAAACATAGTCATAGACTAATTTCAACAACATAACTGTCGTTACCGACAAGAATACAACTCGCACCAAAGATGAGCCTTTTGCAATGGCAAGGTGCGATCCTACATAAGCGCCAATAATTTGTCCCACTCCTGCAGCCAGACCATACATAATATTGACATGCCCTAAATATAAAAATACCAATAAAGACGCCAAATTACTAGTAAAATTCAATACTTTTGCATTAGCAGAAGCATGCAGGAAATCAAAACCAGTAAAGATAAAGCCCATAATTAAAAATGTACCTGTACCAGGGCCTATAAAGCCATCATATATACCGATGCCAAGAGCAAAAGCCATGCAAATATATAGCGCTTTCCCTGCTACCTGAGATGTACGATTGATTTCACCCCAGTCTTTTTTGAACACCACAAAAAGTGTTACACAAACAAGTAATATGATGATAATAGGCTTTACATACAGTGGCGGTAAAGAAACAACCGCTAATGTACCAAGCATAGAACCCACAAAGGTAAAAGGCAATAATTTACGAACTAGAAAAAAATCAACCATGTGATTTCTCAAAAATGTAATGGATGCGCTACCAGCTCCAAAGATACTAGATAATTTATTACTGCCCAGAGCCACACTAGGCGGAAGATTTGTTAATAACATGGCAGGTACAGAGATAAGGCCTCCGCCGCCCACAATGGAGTCTACAAAGCCAGCAAACGCGCCAGCTACGGCAAGTAAAATGAGGATAAGGATATCAAATGGTAACCCTGTTACCGAAATGAGCCACTCCATAATAAACCTCCTACAGATAGCACATCAACGGTCGCCAAAGGCCACCGTTGTCATGCTAGTTTATTTTATTTTGCGCCTAGACGATCGAGAGCCAATGTATAACCATCCGCGCCATATACTAAACAGCGCTTTACACGACTAATCGTAGCCGTACTCGCACCTGTTTCTTCTACGATTTTCTCATAGCTGTCCCCTGCACGAAGCATTTTTGCTACTTGTAAGCGTTGAGATAATGCTTTTAATTCGTTAATCGTACAGATATCTTCAAAAAATGCATAGCATTCCTCTGTATTTTCAAGTGTTAAAATGGCGGTGAACAATTCGTCATTTTGTTGACTTCTCAATTTTTCATTGATGCTCATAGGATCCTCCTACTTCTTATTCATCGCTTTAGACCAAGCATCACCAATCATTTGTACAACTTGTACCAATACAATCAAGATGATGATTGTAGCGATCATAATATCAGCTTGAAAACGTTGGTAACCATATCGGATTGCAATATCCCCGAGACCACCACCGCCAATAGCACCTGCCATCGCAGAGTAACCGATGAGGTTAACAATAAGCACCGTCACATTGTCAATAATTGTTGGCAATGCTTCTGGTAATAATACTTTCCAAATGATTTGTAATGGGCTTGCCCCCATAGATTGAGCCGCTTCGATAACACCAAAATTAATATCCTTAATAGACGTTTCTACAAGGCGCGCCAAGAATGGAATCGCCGCAATTGTCAATGGCACACACGCTGCAGTTGTACCGATGGATGTACCTACCACCATGCGAGTAAATGGAATAATGGCAACCATCAAGATGATGAAAGGTACGGAACGAGTGGCATTCACAATTGCACCTAACACTTTATTTAGTGCTACGTTTTCCAAGATATGACCTTTAGAAGTAACAACCAAAACGACACCAAGAGGAATGCCTAATAACATTGCCATTACGGTAGAAATTATAGTCATTTGCAATGTATCAAGGGTACCAGTTATAAGTAGATTAATGATTTGCTCTGACATAACCGATCACCTCGCTTTCAATTGGTAACGTTTTGATGTAGTCCAAACCTTCTTGTGCATTTTCTGGGTCACCATTCAAGATAACGATGAGGCGACCAACGCTCGTATTTTGGATGTAATCAATACCGCCAAAAAGAATGCTTACATCTAAATTAAAGCGTCTTACAAGGCCTGCTACTACAGGCTCATCTGTTGCTTGGCCTGTAAATTTGAGGCGAACTAATGGCGCGGTTCCTGCAATCCATTGATCATGCAACTCTAGATGTTCCAATGCTTCTGGAGGTAAGTTATCACTCACTACAGAGCTAATAAACTCTTTTGTCGTATTTTCGCGAGGATGTGTGAATACTTCAACCGTGCTACCTTCTTCGAGTATTACACCGCCTTCAATAACTGCCACGCGATCACAGATTTCACGGATAACGTGCATCTCATGTGTAATGAGCACAATAGTGAGCCCCATCTTCTCGTTAATATTTTTCAACAATTTCAAAATAGAATCTGTTGTTTGAGGATCAAGGGCAGATGTGGCTTCATCACAAAGGAGAACCTTTGGATTTGAAGCCAATGCACGAGCGATACCAACACGTTGCTTTTGACCACCAGATAATTGAGATGGATAGTTATTCATACGCTCTGTAAGACCTACGATATCAAGGATCGGCTCGATGCGCTCCTTGATTTCAGCCTTGCTCATTCCTTGTAATTCCAACGGAAATGCTACATTGTCATACACTGTGCGAGAGGACAAGAGGTTAAAATGTTGGAAAATCATACCAATATTTTTGCGTGCTTTACGCAAAGCGGATTTGCTAAGTGTGGTTAAGTCTGTACCATTTACGATAACAGAGCCAGATGTAGGTGCTTCGAGCATATTGATGCAACGAATCAAGGTGGATTTACCGGCACCGGATTGGCCAATAATGCCAAAGATTTCGCCTTCTTTCACATTTAGGCTAATATCTTTCAACGCTTCCACACGAGTAGCACCTTCATAGACTTTACTAATGTGTTCTAATTGTATCAAAATAATTTCCTTTCTTAAGGTAAATGTGTATCATTTGATGAAAGCAACTTATCTATCAAGGTAGCCCTTCTTCCATCAATTTTTCTAGTGCTTCGCGTAGACGAAGTGTAATGGCACCTGGTTTACCACCAGATACTAAATTTCTGTCTAGCTTAGTAATTGGGATGACACCACCAATTGTATCGGTAAAGAATAATTCATCCGCATCATCTACAAAATTACGATCGAATTCTTTCTCAATAATGGTAATACCTAAAGATGGCGCTACACGCGTTAAGATCATTTGGCGCGTAATACCTTTTAAGATATGATTATCCGCTGGATGCGTGTACAAGATACCATCCTTAACAGCAAACACATTAGATGTGGCGCCTTCTGTACAAATGCCATCACGGAACAAGATTGCTGTATAAGCAAATTTCTTTTCTGCTTTTGTTTGTGCCAAGATATTCGGGATCAAATTTGTAGTCTTAATATCTACATGATTCCAACGTTCATCAGGTAAAGCTATCGCTTTTACACCTTCACCCAATTTATTGACTTCATCTAAATCCAAGGTACGGATAGACATAAGCATTTGTGGTTCTAATTTGGAGCGATCATAAGCATGGTGACGTGGTGCTACACCACGAGAGATTTGTAAATAAATATAGCCCTCTTTGATTTCACTTTGCTCGATCAAAATTTCGTGCAATTCTGTCAAATCATCAGGGGTCATTTTTACAGGAATATCCATTTCACGCATAGAGCGATACAAACGATCTTGGTGGTAAGACAAAGCGAAGCAACGGCCTTTTACGACGCGAACAACTTCATATACAGAGTCACCAAACAAATAGCCACGGTCATCAATACTGATAACTTTGGCACCTGGTTCAACGAATTCACCGTTAAAATATGTTAATTCTTGCATAGGAGCACCTCTTTTTCTTTTCGTTACTCTATCAAGTGGTAATCATCATGGACTTATTATAACACAATTACTTTCAAATTTTCACACTTTACTTTGTGAAAGATATTA
>CAMUQE010000027.1 GCA_947096075.1 Veillonella parvula
AAATTTACATGACCTAACTGCATTGTTTACCAAATATAAAACAACTGTATATTTACTACATATAGTTATACGATACATTAAAACTATGCCTTATATATTAACTAATATATTAAAGAAAAACTCTAGGTGAGATGATGAATCTATTCGAATTAGTAGGCCATATTTTTATGAATTCTATGGTTCCTATCTTAGTACTTATAGGCGTGGGATTTATATTAGATAGAAGATTTAAACTCGATCTATATACGCTGAGTAAACTAAACTTTTATATATTGTTACCTACCTTTATATTTCGAGCGATGTATGAAGCTAAACTTAACTCAGGTACTTTAGAGATTGTATTCTGTGCGCTCTGTGTACTCATACTAAACTCCATCCTTTCAGATGTGGTAGGTAAGATGCAAGGATATGATCTGGCCAAGATTGCAACCTTAAAAAACTGCGTTATGTTTAATAATGTTGGGAATATGGGTGTCGCCCTTGCTATCTTTGTATTTACTAATATTCCATATGTCATCGATGGAGCCACACCCTATGCCAATTTAGGTCTTGTAAGCGTTGTATCTATCATGATTATTCAAACTATCAGTAGTAATACCTATGGGTTCTACCAAGCTGGAGCTGGACGACTAACCCCACGGGATGCACTAAAAGTCGTATTCCACATGCCTATGGTATATGCCATCCCACTGGCACTACTTTGCCAGCTATTGCCCTTTGATTTACACGGGCTCTTCTTCTTTGCACCACTCAACATCTTTGCCAACGCCTTCGTTGGCGTTGCCATGATTGCCTTAGGTGTACAGATTAATAGAACACCTCTAAACTTTTTCAAGATGGATGTCATGCTCGCAACGACCTTACGACTCATTGTGAGCCCACTCATAGCCGCTGGTATTACCATACTATTTATAATGTTCTACGGCCCCATGCATCCAATAGCGGCGCAAACCATCATCATAACCTACAGCGTACCTACTGCTATCAATATGTCTCTTATTGCTATTGAAATGAAGAATAATCCAGAATATGCTACACAAATCGTAATGGGCACAACTATTTTATCCGCTATAACTATGCCACTGTTTATTACAATCGCCTATTATCTATTCCCATTATATTGATACGAGTACAACTATACAAAAAGGAGCCCTCTAAAAGGGCTCCTTTTATTATATTTTAAGGCTAAAATACTTATAAGTGTATCATAGGCTCATATCTTATAATGAGACTTTAAATAATTACGTTCTTAATTATTGATGAGCTACGTGTTCCATCCCCATGCGAACTAAACATTCAACATGATCATCGTTTAGAGAATAATATGCTGTTTTCCCATCCTTGCGATACGTAACAAGGCGCGCTTGGCGCAATACACGCAATTGATGAGAAATAGCAGATTGTCCCATACCCATGGTTTCTGCAATGTGATTGACACACATTTCATTTTCTAGCAATAATTCTACTATTTTAAGGCGGGTAGGATCACCCAAGATTTTAAACAGTTCGGCCAGCTTTAGCAATGACTCTTGTTTGTCGGTCATATAGTCCCCCTTACTTTCACTAATATCCATTCTTATTTTGTAGCTCTTTTGTGTAACTATGATACCTCTTATAGCAGCACGCCAATATATATGGCATATATACGTATATTATATCATTTTTAACATAATAAAAAAGAGACCTTGAGAAACCAAAGACTCTTTTTTATGACATATCTATATCAGATATGAATTATTTAATGATTAATACAGGGCAAGTGGAGTGGCTAGTTACATAGCTACTTACGCTACCCATAAATAAGCCTTTCAAAGGACCAAGGCCACGGCTACCCATTACGATGAGATCAGCATTGTATTTTTTAGCTACTGCAAGTAATGCCGGCCCTGGGGAGCCAACTTCGAATACGCTTTTAACTTTTACGCCTGCAGGAATTTCTTTCACTACATCGTTAAGAATTTCCTTACCAGTCTCTTCCATATCTTCAGCAATTTGCTCAGATACGTAACCACCAGAAATTGGTGTTTGATCAAAATTGGAAATAGCAGAAACAATGTTAGCAACGTGAACAACAATCAATTCAGCTTGGTTGCGATCAGCTACAGCAAGAGCATGTTCCAACGCACGTTTAGCATTTTCAGAACCATCAGTAGGTACGACAATAGTTTTGTAGGTAACCATAATAACCCCTCCTATTCCTAATCCCTCAAAGGGGATATGATCAAATATCGTTTAGCCTATACTAATATATTCTAGACCATCAAGGAAAACTCCTCTTTTTTAAAAGGATTTATTACATTATAGCACAAATTATACAGAATTATACAACTAATAGAATATTATATGTATATTAAAGAACTTGAGATGATTGATTTGTATTGAGTGTAGTAGTCAATTTAAAGCCTTCTAGTACCTCTATAAGCTCTGGAGTAGCAAGGCTAGCACCTGCAGGACCAATCATTCGAGCTACGGCCACATTACCTTCATTACCGAGAATAATCATCGCACCAAAGGATACAGGCTCTGCTACAGATGTATCAGCCGTATTCGGATTTTTCATATTTCCCGCTAAATAGAACATAACATTACCGTCAATAATATGCGTTTCATAACGAATAATTGTAGCCTTATTTACCTCAACCAATTGTTTTAAATAATAGTCTCCAAGCATTTGCTTACCCATCATTGTCGGCATACCGGAGCTGACAGCTTGTACGGGGATTGTAAAAGACTCAATATCGAGGCGTATATTATGTTTGGTAAAAGCAATCTTGCCCTTTTCATTAAGACGGGTGAAGCCTTTTGGATAAGCAAACTTGATGCCCTCAGCTACACTGATATCACTTGTACCTGTTAATATCTTCTTAACACCTTTAATGGCATTAGAGCCACGCTTATTAAGTAATTCGAAGGATGGAATGGTATGCTCCATCAAACCAAGCTCCATAAACTCTGCTTGAACTGGAGCGTAAGTACTCGCCAAATTATAGCGGTGAGTTGGATCTTTCTCCATGATAAATTCCGCTTCAAATACAGATTGAACCGGTTCAGTAGATGTCATATCCGCATAAGATTTTGGTATGCTTTTATCCCAACGAGCAGAGACTGCACCTTTCTTAGTAAAGAACCCACCTACAATATCATTATGCTCAAAGTTATTGCTATGTTGGCGCCAAATATTCAAATACTCCTCATTAGACATGCCCTTAATAGGTACGCCATACCAAGTCGTATTCCATTCTTTTTGAGACACTCCATCTTGTGGTGTGTTATTGCGCTTAGTGAAAGATACTGTATAAGAATCCTCTTGCGTAGGGCCTGCTAAATTAAAGGAGTAGCCTTGAATATGCTCGCTTTCACTACGCACATCCATATCTAGCATAACCCCATCAGCTACACGCCAAGGAATTGAAAACATATAACCATTTTTATAGTCCTTGACCACCGTGTTCATCTTGGTAGCATAGGATTTGTATTGTTCTGGCAAAATAGATGCAGAATCCTTTTGAGATTCCACAATAGATAAAGGCGTTTCAGGTGTAGCTTTCAAACCTTCCGCCATAATAGAAGTCGTTCCCAAAGCCATTACAGCCAAGGTTGCCGCAACCAAACGTAACTTCATAGAGCCTCCTATAACATATTATCTAAGAACGTTTTCGTTCTATCGTTCTGCGGATTATTGAAAATTTGTTCTGGTGTTCCTTCTTCTTGAATGACACCATCTGCCATGAAGATAACACGATCGGATACTTCACGAGCAAAATTCATTTCATGGGTTACGATGATCATCGTCATGTGATCGTCCGCCAATTGTTTGATTGTCTTAAGAACCTCACCAGTAAGCTCAGGATCGAGAGCAGATGTGGGTTCATCAAAGAGCATGATTTCTGGATTCATCGCTAGCGCACGGGCAATAGCTACACGCTGTTGCTGACCGCCAGATAAGCGAGATGGATACATATCTCGTTTTTCCCATAATCCTACTTTATTGAGTAATTGCTCTGCAATCGGTAAGATTTCGTCATCTTTCATACCTTTTACCATACGAGGAGCAATCATAATATTATCGATCACCGTCATGTGTGGGAATAAGTTGAAGGATTGAAATACCATACCCATGCGGAGCAATAATTCATGTTGAGTTTGAGAAGATGCATATTTTACAACACCATTTTCAGTGCTAGCAAGAACCGTACCATCTACGGTAATAGAGCCTCCATCAATCGTTTCTAATTGACCTAAGCAGCGCAAAAACGTGGATTTACCAGAACCAGAAGGTCCGATGATAGAAACAATTTCCCCTCTATTCATTTTGAGCGACACATCGCGCAATACTGTTTGATTATTAAAGCGTTTTTCAATACGCTCCATATTTACAAATGTCATAAGTACCTCTTACATCGTCATATTAAGTATATAACTAGCGCCTCAAGTAAAGATATCTCATCTAAAAATCACATCTATAGACATCAAAAAAAGTATCTCACCTATAAAACTAGCTACATCATTACATGCGACAAACTACCATAGAATTAGATTAATCTTCGTATACAGCAAATCTTCGTTCTAAGTAGTTGAAAATATTCGTCAAAATAAAGGTAAAGATCAAGTAGAATATTGCTGCCACGAGGAATGCAGAAATATCAAAGTCACGTTGTACGATAGACTTCGTAATACGCAAGATATCATTCATCGCTAATACATACACGAGAGATGTATCTTTCAACAAGTTAATCGTCTCATTCGCAAGAGGTGGCAATACGCGCTTAAACATTTGCGGCAAGATGATTTTACGCATAGTTTGTGCGTATGTAAAGCCAAGAACCTTTGCCCCTTCGTATTGACCACGAGAGATGGATTGAATACCACCGCGGAAAATTTCACATAAATAAGCTGCGTAGTTTAATACGAAAGTAAGAACTGCTGCCGTCGCATCATCCATCTGAATGGCACCGTCTGTGATGATTGGTAAGGCATAATAGACGAATAAAATTTGTAACATCAACGGTGTGCCACGCATTAAGTACACGAAAGCATCAACAAGCTTATCTACTAAAGGTAATTTAGATAGACGCAACATAGCCATCAAGATGCCGCCTGGAATAGATAAAATCCATACAATACAGAACAGTGATACGGTTACCTTTAATCCATCGGCGATGGTTGGAATAATCTGCAATAAATAATCTAACATGGAAGACTCCTTCAAAACACGACTAGAGAAGAGGCATCTGGCCTCTTCTCTAGTGTACATTTCGTTCTTTAATTATCAGTTGTACCTACTGACCATAGTACTATTAGTATACCACGAATCGTACTATTTAGCATCGCTCTTATCAAGGTCTGCGCCGGAGCCTAACCATTTTTCAGCGATTTTATCAGCAGTGCCGTCTTTTTTCATTTCAGCTAAGATACCATTGATTTTGTCACGCAAAGCAGTGTCTTCTTTACGGAAACCAATAGCAAAGTTATCTACACCGTAATCAGTACCTTCTACGATTTTGTATTTACCAGGCTCTTTTGTCATGAGGTAACGAGCAATAACGCCATCAGCAATAACCGCATCTACACGTCCAATGCCAAGATCCATGAACGCACTTACGAAATCAGCATAGGCTTTTGTTTCTTTAACAGTTTTACCGCTTTCATCCTTTTGTAATGCAGCTTCACCAGTACTAGCTTGTTGTACGCCAACCACTTTACCAGCAAGATCAGCCTTACCTTTGATGGACTCATCTTCATTACGAACGATGATGTATTGTTTATCTTTCATATATACATTGGAGAATAAAATATTTTTCTCACGTTCAGGAGATACGGTCAAACCATTCCACAATGCGTCGATTTTTTTAGATTTCAATTCAGCTTCTTTACTGGACCAGTCGATAGCTTTGAATTCTACTTCCATGCCAGCACGTTTAGCTGCTTCTTTTGCCATATCGATGTCAAAGCCTACGATTTCGCCTTTATCATCTTTAAAGCCCATTGGAGGGAAGCTATCATCTAAACCAATAACAATTTTCTTAGGCAATTCAGTATTAGCTTTTTTAGCATCGCCACCACAACCAGTTACAAATGCCATCATAGACACAGCTGCAAGGCCAACGACCATCATCTTTTTCCAATTCATAACTATCCTCCACGGCGCTTATCGCCTATTTACTACTTACTAATATGCTTTGTACAGATTTACGTTCTGTACCCGATGATTGTATTATACTTTAGTTCGTTAAAGTTGTAAATAGTTAATTCAATGAATTTGTAGATTTTTCATTTTATAGATTCTTATCATATATTTTATGTTTCTAGATTCATTTGCGCCATGCTTCTGTAGGTCCATGTTTATATCTCTGTATGCCTATATTATATTACGTTTAGCGCTTATGCTTTATGACTGCGTATGTTTATGGATGGCCTCAATCATAGCCATTTTATCCTTGTACGCCACTTGATGTAGATCAAGCGGTATCACATAGATTCCACCATGACCATTCACGGCTTGCAATTCACGCCACCCTTCGGTAAAACCGATAATATGTTCATAATCAACAAAGACAAAATATTCATCCCCATAGAATAGACTGTGAAAGTATTCTTTCACAGAAAAAGGCCTACGTTTTAACACGAGGCCCTTTTCACAGATAAAAGCTTGACTTTCACCTAATCTATGAAGGGTCCACAATATTACGAGCAACAACAGATAATACCATACGCGTTCCGCCCAGTCTGAGGGCATATATTTCACGATCAACGCACACACAACTAGACCGATGATGCGACCGGTCCACTGGATTCCGCGATGTATTTCTAAGCTCTGTTGTACGGCACCTGATGAAAAGCGTTCCATCGCCTCTTGTTTCGTCATGGTTTACCTCACAAATTGAAAGTCTAGTATATGATTTTATTTACGGCACAAGCCCATAGCTTGTTCTACCTTGCGGTACATTACACTTGCTTTTGCATGTGCATTAGCAGCACCTTCATCAAGAATTACATCTAGTTCAGGGCTTGTAATCAATTCATTGTAACGTTGTTGAATTGGCTCAAGGGTTGCTACTAAAAGGTCCGCAATATCGGATTTAAATACGCCATAACCTTTACCTGCGTACATTTCTTCGATAGCTTCGTAGCTGTCTTTCGTGATGGCACGGTAAATGCCCATCAAGTTAGAAATGCCAGGTTTATTCTCTTTATCATAACGCACTGCATTATCAGAGTCAGTTTGAGCGCGTTTCAATTTTTTCACAATCAAATCTGGGGCATCCAAAAGGCGAATTGTGGCATTTTGGTTGTCGTCAGATTTACTCATTTTTTTAGTTGGTTCTTGCAAGCTCATGACACGAGCACCACCTTCGCCGACCTTGATATCAGGTACTACGAAAGTTTCGCCAAATTTATAGTTGAAGCGCTCCGCCAAGTTACGTGTCAATTCTAGATGTTGCTTTTGGTCTTCCCCTACAGGAACATAGTTAGTACCATATAACAAGATATCTGCCGCCATCAATGGTGGATACGTAAGCAATGCAGTTGGGATAGACTCACCTTGCTTTTGAGACTTATCCTTGTACTGTGTCATGCGCTCTAATTCGCCTACATAGCTAATAGATTGCATAACCCAACCGAGCTTAACATGCTCAGGTACTTCGGATTGTACGAATAATGTTACCTTTTTAGGATCGAGGCCAACTGCAAGATATAGCGCAGCCAAATTGCGAGTATTTTGGAATAACTCTTTTGGATCTTGCGGTACAGTAATCGCATGTTGGTTAACGATACAATAGTAACATTCATCAGTATCTTGATAGTCTAAAAAATTACGTAAAGCCCCCAAATAGTTACCAAGTGTTAACTCCCCACTTGGTTGGATGCCGGAAAATATAACTGCCATAATAGTCTCCCTATATTGAAATAAACCAACAGTGCCGAAACACTGTTGGTTATATATATTATTCTACGGTTACAGATTTAGCCAAGTTACGTGGCTTGTCTACGTCTGCACCGCGTGTAATCGCTGCGTAGTACGCCAATAATTGCAATGGTACAACCGCTAAGATTGGAGCGATGAATTTATTTGCACGAGGCACATAGATTGTGTGGTCAACATGTTTAGATAATTCTTCGTCACCTTTCATACCGATGCCGATTACGATAGCTTCACGCGCTTTTACTTCGCGGATGTTGCTGATCATCTTGTCATAAACATCCTCCTGTGTAGCCAACGCGATAACAGGTACGCCTTCTTCAATAAGCGCTAATGTACCATGTTTCAACTCGCCTCCAGCATATGCTTCAGCGTGGATGTAAGAAATTTCTTTCAATTTCAAAGCACCTTCCATCGCTACTGCGTAGTCGATAGCACGGCCCAAGAAGAATGCATCAGACTTGAAGCCATAATGCTTAGCAAAGGCTTTCATATCTTCGTCCACTTCAAAGATTTCGTGAATCAATGCAGGCAAGTTTTTAACACCGCTAAGGATTTCTTCACCTACAGCTGGATCCATTTTGCCGTTTAATTGACCAAGGTATACAGCGAACAACAAGCCTGCTACTAATTGAGTAGTGTACGCTTTTGTGGACGCTACGGAAATTTCAGGACCAGCCCATGTATAAACAGTATTATCTGCTTCACGGGAGATACTGGAACCTACAACATTTGTAATCGCCAAGGATTTAGCACCAAGGCGTTTAGCCTCTTTCAAAGCCGCCAATGTATCGGATGTTTCACCGGATTGGCTGATAACGATACATAATGTTTTGTCATCAGTCAACGGATTGCTGTAACGGTACTCAGATGCGATTTCCACATTTACCGGAATACGCGCCAAGCTTTCAATATATTGTTTAGTTACAAGACCTGCATGGTATGCAGTACCACATGCAACGATGAGGATTTTGTTGAAAGCTGCTACATCATCAACAGTCCAATTCAATTCCTCGAAGTGTACAGTTTTGCCATCTTCAGAGATGTGTGTACCAAATGTATCCCGAACTGCTTTAGGTTGATCATGAATTTCTTTCAACATGAAGTGTTCATAACCGCCTTTTTCAGCAGCCTCTGCATTCCAGCTTACGTGGAATACTTCTTTATCGATAGCATTACCTTCACGGTCAAATATGGATACATTATCACGAGTTACAATCGCTAATTCGCCATCGCTTAAGATGTATGTATCACGTGTGTAGTTAATGATAGCTGGAATATCGGATGCAACGAAGTTTTCACCTTTACCAAGACCGATAACCAATGGGTTTTCTTTTTTCGTACAAATGATTTTGTCTGGCTCATCAGCACAGATGATTTCAAGAGCATATGCACCATCAACACGAGCGAGCATGCGACGTACAGTACCTACGAAATCGCCATCATACATATCTGCCAATAAGTGAGCTACTACTTCAGTATCCGTTTCGGATTTGAAATGGTATCCTTTTTTGATGAGCTCCTCTTTTAAAGGCATATAATTTTCGATAATACCGTTGTGAACAACAGCAAATTTACCATCTTCAGAGGAATGAGGATGGGAGTTCATATCGGATGGACGACCATGTGTAGCCCAACGAGTATGACCAATACCTACAGTTCCTTCATTAGGATCCGCTTTTACAATAGCCTCAAGATTAGCAAGACGGCCAACCTTTTTCTGAATTTTAATTACATTTTCAGCACCGATAACAGCGATGCCTGCAGAGTCATAACCACGGTATTCTAATTTCGACATACCGTCCAATAAGAAATCAGATGCTTGATTAAAGCCAATGTATCCTACGATACCGCACATAAATATATCCTCCTATAACTGGGGGCATTCTAGCCCCAGTCAACAACTAAGGCTAACTAATTAACGTTCTAATTATGTATTAATTATTTAATACAATTCATTCAGATATACTTTGTCCCCATCGTTACCGATGGGCTTTTTAATATCTGTTACGACATGAATGTGCCGGAAGAGCATCCGCTGATTATTCGATCACTCTTCACCTCGTCTACCCTAACGACTGCCTTCGCGGGTACTTGCGCTATTCGCCTTTACGAATTCGGATTTCCTTTCTATGATATACGGCAGAATCAGTACAAAACGAATTATGTACTGAGCTATATTATACTAAAAATATCGATAAAATGTAAACCTCCGAACCTAATTCAGAAGGAATAATAAAACGACTTTTTCTATATTTCACGTCGCTTTCATTGTAAGAAATTATACTGCTATCATTCTAAATTTTATACAATTAGATTTTGTTATATTTCGAAATGCATTTATAGAATTTTGGAGATACTAATCATGAATAAAACAACTTTAAAAAAGAAACATAAAAATAGAAAAAATAGTTTGTCCTATAGAAAGTTACGCCGTTGGGTATTACCTGCAGTACTTGGCGCTGCCCTATCGACGTTAGCTATCATTCCAACCTTAGCAGCAGAGACTCAACCTAACACTAACATAGCAGTTGTAACCACAACAGAACAAACTAAAACAGTACCGCCTGCACAAGAAAGCACACCTCCAAACGGTGCACCTCATGGTGCGCCACCAACAGGGCAACCTCCTGTAGGAGCACCTAATGGTATGCCCCCAAGTGGTGCACCAAACGGGGTGCCTCCAGAGGGGATGTCTAACGGAGGATCTAATAGCATGGCTCCTCAACCGGAAGTAAATCCCAATACTTTCACAGGTACAGCAATAGTAACAGAAAACAAATCTATTGCTCATGGATTAATTACCAATACAACTACGGATCAAAACGCTTTTATCGGCAAAAACAAAGCGGTAATTGATATTGAAAATAGCGTTTTCGATAAAACTGGCAACACTACAAGCGATGACAATAGTAATTTTCGTGGTCAAAATGCAGTAGTCCTCGGCATTGACGGCAGTCAAATCAACATCAAGGGTAGCAATATTACATCTAACTCTAAAGGTTCTAATGCAGTCTTTGCCACTGGTGAAGGCTCGGTTATCAACGTAGAAAACACTAATATTCACACAAAAAGCGATTCCTCTCGAGGTTTAGATGCTACTTATAAGGGTACTGTAAATGGCAAAAACCTAACTATTACTACTGAAGGGGCTCACTCCGCTACACTTGCTACAGATCGCGGAGAAGGCACAATCACCGCAGAAGCAGCCAAACTCACCACATCTGGCGAAGGCAGTCCTGTTATCTACTCCACGGGTAATATTATGGTAAACAATGTCAACGGAATAGCTAATAATAGTGAAATTGGCGTTGTAGAAGGTAAGAACTCCATTACCCTTACAAACTCCAATGTAACTGGCTACAAAGACAATGGTTTTATGCTATATCAAAGCTTCTCTGGTGATGCTGAAAGCGGTATTGCTCGTCTGAAAGCAGAGAATAACACACTCACAACTCACGCTACAGGTGCGTTCCTCTATGTAAACAACACCACTGCTGAAGTAGACCTTTCTAACAATACAATCTCTATACCGAACACATCTACCCTAGTGAAAGCAGCTGCTGACTCCCGTTGGGGAAAAACTGGTGAGAACGGCGGTCACCTCACACTCCGCACATCTAATCAAGAACTAAGCGGTAATATTATGTCCGATTCAATCAGTACCATCGCTCTAGACATGACAAATGGATCTAGCCTTGTAGGTGCTGTAAACACAGACAACACGGCTAAAGAAGTAACTGTGAAACTCAGCAAAGACTCCAATTGGATACTCACTGGCGACAGCTATGTAAAATCCTTGAGCAACGAAGACACAACCGGCAGTAACATTCAATTGAATGGATATAAACTTGTTGTGGCTGATAAATAATTATAAAAGCACTACTCTGAATACTGATATGTACCCCCTTTACTGGTTGTCCGGTAAAGGGGGTACATATCAGTAATTACAATTCAAAGTAGTGCTTTTAATTTATTAAACTTACTTGTATATCAGCTTGAATATATAAATCGCCTTTAGATACATCTGCCAATAGTTAACGGATTAAAAATTATGAGTTAAACAGTCTATTAAATAGCACCCATATATTGGCCATAGTTTTAGTTCAACAACAGGTTTGTAGTTTTCATCTTTAATTTTATGTTCCAATAAATTTAGGTCTTTTAAATCATCTTCCCAGCTCTGGATATAACTTTGCTTTTCATCTTCACTATCAAAGTCTTCGTCCACTTTTGCATCTTCTATACATGCCAATATTTCTGTTCGTTGCTTGTCCACCTCTAGATGGAATTGGTCATGTTGATTCATAGTCCAAAGCCCAAAATAATAAGGACCGTCACTTAAGTCACAAGAGTTTTTAGCCTTTTCGCATTCTTCTAAGAATAATTTATACTCATCTAATACATAATAGGCATTTAAGATATCAAACTCCCAAATCTCATCATCTCGCTGATATGCAGGATCTCCACCAATCTTAATTTTCTTCAAATAATCAAGGGCTTGCTTTTTATTGCCTAAATACACATCGCAATAAGCTATACACAACAATAACCGCATTCTATTTGGATAGTTTTCAAGTAACTGCAAAAGTATGGTCTTTACTTTTTCATATTCTTTGAGTTCAAATAAACATACCGCATAGCCAAAGTTCATTTCATAATTATCTGATATGCTTCGTCCCTTTTCATAAGTCAGTAAGCTTCTCTCCAATTCCTCTACTGAGCCCTTATCTGCATAAGATGAAAAATGATATAAAGCCAGCCCTCGGTAGGTCTCTATATATGGAGAATTTAACTTTACAGCTGCAGATAGATACTCATATTCTTTTATATTGCCCTCATCATTATAATAAAAAGCTAAATTAGTATAAACTTTAGCTTTTTCAACATCATTCAATTCATCGCTATATTTTTCTAAGAACTTCTCCAAGATAAGTTGTGATTTTTTCTCTCTCCGTGCTTGTGATTCAGCATATGCAAGCTCACAAGCAGACTCAACACTATTCGGGCACTCATTAAGGAGAGTCTCACCTTCCCCTTGATTTATATTTTTCATATTACACCTTAACTATTAAACCAATACGATTTAAACTATATAGCTATAATAACATAAATCTCTCCCTATATAGGTAACTACAGAAATGTACTTATAACAATGAACTATAACTAATTCCCCATTAACAAACTCTGTACCTAAAATTGTTGCTATCGGTATCAAGGACTTAGTGCATAAATATCGGCGCACTAGTGACGAATCCATTCGGCAGTCATCTAAAATACATGTAAAGAAAATGCCAGCCAATATATGTTCCTGCAGCGACTTTGCGTAGGACGGAGCAAAGGGACATATATTGGTGGGCATACGCCTTTATAAATTTGTAGAATGGATTCAAACGAAGGAGGTGTTAATTCGCAAGACCTTGTTCTCTACCGATAATATCAGCGATTTCTTGGCACAGGGATTGTAGTTCTTCTTGGTTAGGTCCTTCAGCCATGACACGAATGAGCGGTTCTGTCCCGGATGCACGTACTAAGACGCGACCTTCGTCACCGAGCTCTCCTTCAGCTGTTACGATAGCAGCTTTGATAAGGTCATTGTCTTCCCAGCCAGTTTTTGTAGCGACCCGAACATTTACAAGAACTTGTGGGTATTTTGTCATAATGCCAGCCAACTCAGAAAGAGGTTGCTTTTTCTCCTTCATAAGAGCCGCCACTTGAACAGCTGTTAACATACCGTCACCAGTGGTGTTGTGATCTAAAAAGATTACGTGACCAGATTGTTCACCACCAATGGAAAGATTATGTTCACGCATGTATTCCAATACATACCGATCACCAACAGCAGTGGAAACCGTTTTCATACCAAGTTCTTCTGCTGCTTTATGGAATCCGATATTACTCATAACGGTACCAACTATGGTATCACCTTTAAGTTTGCCTTCTTCTTTCAACTTAAGAGCGCATAACAACATAATTTGATCGCCATCGAGGACTTGACCTTTTTCATCAACCAATAAACAGCGGTCAGCATCGCCATCATTAGCAATACCAAGGTCTGCATTATGTTGTTGCACAGCTACTTGCAATCCTTCGATATGCGTAGAACCACAGTGATGATTGATATTCAAGCCATCTGGATTCACATTAATATTGATGACTTTAGCCCCTAGTCCAGACAAAATTTCTGGACCTACACTAGACGCGGCACCATTGGCACCATCATAAACGATAGTCAACCCTTCAAGGGACGTATCGATTGTGTGACGTACAAAGTGAGCATATAAATGAGCCAAGTTACTATTAAACTCAATTTTACCTATACCATCCCCTGTAGGACGTGCTAATTCATTATCTGCACTTTGACGAACATATTTTTCCAATTCATCTTCCACTTCATCAGGTAATTTATAGCCATTGCTATCAAAGAATTTAATGCCATTATCTGGATATGGATTGTGAGATGCAGAAATAACAGCACCCGCATCAAACCCTTGTTGACGTACAAGGTACGCTACTGCTGGAGTTGGGATAACGCCTGCAATCACTACATTACCGCCAACAGAACAAATGCCCGCTGCTAATGCACTTTCAAGCATAGAACCAGAAATTCGCGTATCGCGCCCAATCAAGAACATAGGATGTTCCTTTTCCTTACCAAAATGAGTTCCTGCCGCACGACCTAAATGATAGGCTAATTCTGGCGTTAAAAACTCATTAACAACACCACGTACACCATCTGTACCAAATAAACGAGCCATAATTATCCTCCTCTAAGGATTTGTGAAAGTTTCACAAGTCTATATATCTACCGTGTGTATCATTTCAATAATTACTGTTGTGTATTATATCACAATATAGAAAGCATACCTACTATAAAGTCACATCTATATTACATAAATAGTATGAATCTATACTGTAATTCAATTCATCAGTATAATTCCCCACTAATTAGGTTTAGCGTATTTTGCCATACATAAAATGGCTGTTTCCGCGCCATCAAGGGCAGCACTCATAATACCCCCTGCATAGCCAGCCCCTTCACCCATAGGATAGAAACCTCCTACAGTAGGAGAAATGCGTTCTTCATTGCGTCCCATACGAAGCGGTGCAGAGGTGCGCGTTTCAACGCCTGTCATACACACCGCAGGATTATCGAATCCACTGATACGACGTCCCCAGTATGGCAAAGCTCGCTCTAATACGGATGTGACGAACGGTGGCAAGCAATCATGTAAATCGCAATTCACGACACCTGGCTCGTAGCTATATATACTATTTTGTACACTAGGTGCTTGTGAAAGCCCTAAAAACTGCCCTACTGTTTGTGCAGGTGCATGGAAATTAGATCCGCCCAACTCATAGGCCTTTCGTTCCCATTCTCGTTGGAATGCAACGCCATCTAATGGATGAGTACCAAAGTCATCTGGACCCACGTTAACCACGATAGCACTATTAGCAACACCGCTGTTCCGAGCGTATAAGCTCATGCCATTTACGACAACGCCACCTTCTTCAGAGGCAGATGCTACTACTTGACCTCCTGGGCACATACAGAAGCTATATGCAGTACGTCCTGATTCTTTATCGTGGTATACGAGAGAATATTCTGCTGCACCGAGGCCCAAGCTAGATGGTTCTACACCATATTGGGACTCATCAATTACAGCCTGATTATGTTCAATACGAACACCGATAGCAAATGGTTTTGCCGTCATTTCCACATTGCGTTTATAAAGCATTTCGTATGTGTCACGCGCACTATGGCCTACACCAGACAAAACAACAGTCGTATCAATACGCTCACTACCATTAACTTCAACGCCTACGATACGGTCATTTTCAATAAACAAATCCGTTACCTTAGAACCAAAACGGACTTCACCACCCCATTCGATGATGCGCTCACGCATGGCTTTTACCATAGTACGCAATTTATCTGTACCTACGTGAGGTTTATGTTTATATAATATTTCTTCAGGCGCACCAAACTCAACAAAGTATTTAGATATCTCATGTAAACGCGGATGGGTAATGCGAGTTGTCAACTTACCATCGGAAAAAGTTCCTGCGCCGCCCTCCCCAAATTGTACGTTAGACTCAGGTTTAAATACGCCTTCCTTCCAAAATGTTTCTACATCATTACTACGTGTATCTACATCTTGACCGCGTTCAAGTACGATAGGGCGATAGCCTTCACGAGCTAAGTAAAAGGCTGCAAGCATCCCCGCAGGGCCAAAGCCCATAACAACAGGACGATGTGCTAATGGTACATGGCCATAAACAATAGGTTCTGGATCTTCTGCAGTAAATACAGATACATCCTTTTCTTTACCGAGTTTTTTCATGATTTGAGCTTCGTTATGAACCTCAACAAACAAGGTATATACAAAAACAATATTTGGCTTCTTACGAGCATCTACGGCACGTCGAACAACATGAATCGTTTCGATAGCACCACGTAACGGGGGATATTTCTTTTCTACAATACTTTTTATATCCGACTTAACCGTAACAGCCACGCGAAGATTAATTATTCTAATCATATTTTTCCTATTAAAGCCTCCCTTTTAGGCGAGCCTACTTCTTTAATCTTTGACCAAAATTCTTTACCACTTGATCTGTAAGAAAATAGTCATACATCTTTATTATACAACACTACCATAAAAGCTAATATATAAAGGCTCTGTCACAACAAATGGTTGATTTTGACGAGAAATAGCGTATAATAATA
>CAMUQE010000028.1 GCA_947096075.1 Veillonella parvula
GATTATATATAATCAACTAATAGCTATTTTTAGTAGCAAGGGACTATTTGGTTATAGTCCCTTTTGCTTTTCTCCTTGAAACAGAATGCGTTTATTTAACTATAGCAAGCCTTAACTTTCCATCATATCTTTAATATCAAGTATGGTAGATTTACATACTACATCATAATCTAATGAGCCAAGGAAGTCTGCAAATTTAGTGTCATCTTCATTTTTACAGTTTCCATATGGAATTTTACCAAATTTTTGATATGGCTCTAGAATGCGATTTCGTCTGTGTTTCCACGTATTATAATAAGGACCTTTGAATTTAGTCATAAAACCATTGCTATCGACTAATACAAAGCCTTCAGATTCATGGAATGAATTTAGCTCCTCATTTATGATGGCTTGAAGCTCATCCATGGTAGAAACTTGTTGAACTGTTTTAACAATGGAAATCAAGTCAGTGTCATATTTTTGTAGGATTGTATAAAGTTCAGATAATTTTTCTCTAGAGAATGGGACATCTATATGTTTACCATTTACGTCTAGAGTATTTTGAATCATATCTAGCACATAGAGATGATCTTGATCGTATTTAATGATATGAGTATCCTCTTGGCTGATGACTTCAAACATCATAGAACAGCTATTACGTTTTAATAATTCTTTGATTTCTTCTTGTAAGCTTGCAGGTAATTTTTGGAATAAATTTTTAAACAAATCTACGTGTATACCTTCTGTAGTAGATTTAGATGCAAATACTAATTCATCATTAATTACACCAAGGATAGAAAGGTATCCATTTTCTTTAGTTCGAATCTCAACAGGGAAAGCGAGTGTGTTAGCCAGATTGTTTAACTCTGTTTCTGGTCGTTCGTTAAGATTAAAGAATTTATTATAACTACGTAATTTCACATCTCCTGTAATTCTATCCACAAATAATCCACGAGCTTGTACTGTACTTTCATTCCATAATCGTTTATGAAATACACGAGAGGTAAAGTTCAAGGAATATAGGTTAGGAAAACACTGTTTTACTTTTACTAATTTTGAATTGCCAATAATATTAATATCTTCATTTTGTGTGAAAATGACATGTTGTGTCATATTTTGGAATTCATGGCGCATATAATCTTTATCATATACATCATTTTTTATTCCATTTTTTGTGAAAGTATTAGCTGTGATATCAATGTATTTTAGCTCTCCACCAAACTCTACTTCTCCTTCCAAACAGAAGGAGTACTTTCCATCTGGAACGCCACGATGACCGTGAATTTGAATGAAGTCCTGACACATGCCTTGTTCGTAATTAGTATCGTAGATATTAGCGATATCTGTTTCGTAAGCTCCAAAACCATTAATAAAGGTTGAGGTAGCTATGAAGGTCATATTAGGTACATAGGAGATACCACTATGGGAAACTAAATATTTTTTACCATGAAAGCTAAATGGATAACATTGACGAAGTGATTTATAAAAAAGTCGCAGTTCTCGTTGGAGTGATTCCACTTCTTTTTTCGTCATATCCTTTACGATAGGTGCTACCACATCTTTCATAAAGCGTTTGGAACGATCTAAATTTGTATGGAATGCAAAGTTTGCAATATGTCGCTCGTGATTGCCTTCTAACATAATTGTATTAGGTAATGTGCTGAGGCGTATCATTTCGTACATCATTTCTTTGTTTTCAATACCGCGCTCTAAATAGTCGCCACAAAAGATATAAAGTGTTTTTTCATCCCATGGAGTGATGGCTTGTTGTAATGCGGTGTAGCAACCGTGAATATCACCGATAACACGCACTCGATCATATCTATTTGTTAGATTAATCGTGAAGTAATTGTTGATTTCATCAATAGAGTTAATTTTTGTGCAAAACTTTGGTAATGTGCTTGTTTTAATCATTTTGTACATACGATGAATGACTTGCTCTGGCACGCGTTTGTAATCGGCGCGAGCCGCATTACGGGCCAAGCAATCCTCTAAGGATGTATCTGGTTCATAGTAATATACAGTATATTTATATTTGTTAAGCAATTCTTTGTAAGCATTAACAGCTTTAGATGTAGTATGGGTAGCATCCAAGACGACAAAGTCGCCATTGCTCATTCGTTTTTCTAAACAATCTAGTAGGAGCTTCCATGCTGGACCATTATCCTCTTGTGAAATATACCAGCCATTCTCACTAAGGGAAGGGCTACGTAAAAGCATACGGAAATGATCGGCTTCAAGGGTGTAAGCCTCAAGATTGTTATCACGAATCCACTGAGACTTACCACTAGCAGGAGCACCACGCATTAATAATAGTGTTCTCATAGTAATAGTCCTCTAATCTGCCTATAGGGCGTAAAAAAATATAACTGTATAACAAACGAAAAATTATTTTATAATTAAATAAGAAAAGGGCATAAAAAAACAGTCTCAACGGATATCCGAGAGACTGTCTTGCTTGCTTTTAAAATTATAAAGCGTTTACTTTAGCCGCAAGGTTAGATTTTTTGCGAGCTGCAGTGTTTTTATGAAGTACACCTTTGGAGGCTGCTTTATCAATTACGCTAGTAGCATGAACAAGTGCTTGTTTTGCTTCTTCTACTGCGCCTGCTTGAACAGCTTCAACGGTTTTACGAGCTGCTGTACGAATTTGAGATTTTACAGCGGCGTTTTTCGCACGACGTTCAGCATCCGTTTTTACGCTTCTAATACTGGATTTAATGTTTGGCAATTGAGTCACCTCCTTAAAAATCGTTTCTTATACCTGAATGATTATATCATACCAAATATTGATACGCAAGGACTTTTCAGCTCAATATTTTCCTTAATGACATGATTTGTAAAACAGTTTCTACTGTTTATTAATGAAAGCATATATGTGATTTTTAAAATCAAATTACTTACTCATTTTATAGTGTAACAATATATTAATTTTAATTTATGAAAGTTAAAAGGATCCTTATGTTATAATGAAGAATAGAATTAAGTGAGGTGTATTATGAAAAAATTAATGATTATAGATGGCAGCAGTTTGTTATTCCGCGCATTTTTTGCATTACCACCGTTGAAATCTGCTTTGGGAACACCAACGAATGCAGTATATGGCTTCTTAACAATGCTCATTAAATTGTATGAAGAAATTAATCCTGACTATATTGCCGTAGCTTTTGATAAAGGTCGTCAAACATTCCGTACTGAAATGTATAGTGAATATAAAGGAAATCGTCCAGATGCACCTGAGGATTTGCGTCCACAATTTAGTTTAATTCAAGATGTATTAAAAGCATTGGGCATTTGTGTCATAGAAGAAGAAGGCTTTGAAGGGGATGATATTCTTGGATCTTTAAGTAAAAAGTTTGGAGCCCCTGAAATGGCTGTCCAAATTATTACAGGTGACCGCGATAATTTACAGCTTGTAACAGAACATAGTCATGTGTTCTTAACTAAAAAAGGTATTTCTGATATGTTAGAAGTTACTCTAGATAATATGGAGGAGCTTTATGGTTATGGTCCTGATAAGGTTGTCGAAATGAAGGCGCTTATGGGTGACTCTTCCGATAATATTCCAGGTGTACCAGGCGTAGGTGAGAAAACAGCGCTTAAATTAATTACCGAATATGGCAATCTTGAAGCTGTATACGAACATATTGAAGATATTTCTGGTAAGAAATTAAAAGAGCGCCTTGTAGAGAATAAAGAGTTAGCCTTCTTATCTCGTGAATTAGCAACAATAAAAACAGATATGGAGTTATCTTATAAAGTGGAAGATTTTGTACAAAACTTCCATACCTCTGAAGTACAGCCTTTATTTGAAACTTTAGGCTTCACTAAATTAACACCTCGCATTGTTCAAGTAATGGGGGGCGAGGAAGCAGCTTTTGGAGATCCAGGCTCTTTATTTGCACCACAAGAGGAGATTTCCTTAGATGATCTAGCAGATGCTAAAGCATTAACAGCCGACTTCTATAAAGATAAGACGGTAGCAGTACATGTTATATTAGATGGAAAAACACCATTTAGAACGGTAACGAATACTTATCTATCTAATGGTGATACTATTGTAAAAACAGACAATACTAAAGCTGTTTTAGCTGTATTACAAGGTGCTAAAGTCATCGTTACAACTCAGACCAAGGAGATTATCGAAGCCTTTGGTGCAGATGTGCCAGCTGAGATCTCTTTGTTTAATGCTGATAAAACTGTTCGTGTTCACGATATGTCTCTCATTGCGTATTTATTAGATCCTACACGTACTAATTATGGATATCTATATCTAACTGAGCGCTTCTCTGTACCTAGCATTGCTAGCGGTAGTGTAGACGTAGAATGCGTGTCCATGGTGAAAGCATTACTCGCCATGAACGAAGCAGCTTGTGAATCTGCACGTCGTGAAGAGTTATGGTCTTTATATGAAACGATTGAGTTGCCTTTGATCCATACTTTAGTAGTGATGGAGAAGAATGGAATTTATATCGATACAGATAAGTTGGCGGAAACAACGGCTCGCTTTAAAGAGGAACTAGCTCAAGTACAAGATGAGATTTATGAACTAGCCGGAGAAACTTTCAATATCAATTCACCTAAACAATTGGGTGTAATCTTGTTTGAAAAGATGAACTTGCCAATCATCAAGAAAACCAAAACTGGTTATTCTACAGATGCAGAAGTACTGGATATGCTTCGTCACGAAAGTCCAATTGTTGAAAAAATCTTGGCATACCGTTCTGTTGCTAAATTAGTATCTACCTATTGCGAAGGTTTGGCAGTTCTCATCAATGATAAAACTCGTCGCATTCATACGACTTTCAATCAAATGGTTACGGCTACAGGTCGACTTAGCTCATCTGATCCGAACTTGCAAAATATTCCTGTTCGTACCGAAAAAGGCCGTGAAATTCGTGCCTTATTCTATCCAGGTGCTGGATATGATACATTGGTGAGTGCCGATTATTCCCAAATTGAGTTGCGAATCTTAGCCCATTTATCTGGCGATGAAGCATTGATTAAAGCCTTTGTAGAAGGTAAGGATATTCACCGCTTTACAGCGGCAGAGGTGCTTGGCAAAGCTCAAGATGATGTAACTAGTGAAGAACGCTCCCATGCGAAGGCTATTAATTTCGGTATTATTTACGGTATTTCTGACTTTGGGTTATCTCGTGACCTTGGTATTACACGGGGCGAAGCTAAAAACTATATTGATCTTTATTTTAGCCGTTATCCTAAGGTTAAAGAGTATATGGATCGAATGGTTCAAGAGGCTCATGAAACAGGCAAGGTTCGCACTATGTTTGGTCGTCAACGCGAGTTACCTGATATTAATAGTCGTAACTTTAACCGTCGTTCCTTTGCTGAACGAACCGCAATGAATACGCCAATTCAAGGTACTGCTGCAGATATTATTAAGTTAGCCATGAACCAAGTGGAGCAAAAATTAGAAGAACAAAACTTTAAGTCTCGACTTTTATTACAAGTACATGACGAACTAGTACTTGAAGTGGTTAACTCTGAATTAGAAGCCATAGAAGAATTATTACGCAGTACAATGCAATCTGTTGTAGAGCTACAAGTACCTCTTATTGTAGACGTACATCATGCAGAAAACTGGGCATTAGTAAAGTAATATATATTTATAATAAATAGAAGGTATATATGTTTAAAATTGGCTTAACTGGTGGCATTGCATCTGGCAAAAGTACAGTTCTTACCTATTTTAAGGATAAAGGTATACCGTATATCGATGCTGATATTGTGGCTCGTGAAGTTGTAGAGCCTGGTACAAAAGGGTTAGAAGCAATTGTAGCTGCATTTGGAACCGATGTATTGCACGATGATAGGACATTAAACCGAGAAGCATTAGGGGCTATTATCTTTCACAATGAAAATAAACGCCAACAATTGAATGGTTGTTTAAAAGAGCATATTCAAAATCGAATCATGGAGCTTACAGCTCATTATGAGGCACTACATACACCCGTTTTACTATATGATATTCCCTTACTCATCGAAGGGGAATGGTATACCATGATGGACGAGGTGTGGCTTGTATATGTGAATGAGTCAACTCAAATTGAGCGCTTAATGAACCGCAATGGATTTACCAAAGAGGATGCATTGGCTCGTATTAAGAGTCAAATGCGTCTTGATGACAAACGTCCTTATGCGGATGTAATCATTGATAATAATGGTACACCTTTTGATTTAAAGGAACAATTAGATACCATCTGGAATGAGCGTATCGAATCAGCTCTATAGGAAAATCGATAATTGCCATTTTATGTGTCAAATTTGGTATATAAATAATAGTAATCAATGGTATAATAAGCCCATGAAACTTAGCATAATATTAGCCTAGCATTTGTTATATGTTAGATTTTGATGACGACTTTTAGTTTGTATGTAGAAAGGGGGATATATGAAACGTGCAACGGCAACGGCACTATCCTGTGTCGTACTAGGATGGTTTTATTTTACATATCTAGATGATCATTTCGCGCGTCAAATCGCGTATCCCTTTAACTATAAAGAGGAAGTTATAGCTGCAGCTGAGAAAGAGCAGGTGCCTCCGTCTTTGGTAGCCAGTGTTATCTTAGCTGAAAGCAAGTATAAAAACACAGCGGAGTCTGAAACTGGTGCTCTTGGATTGATGCAACTCATGCCAGATACAGCTCGTTGGGTGGCACAACAAGTTGGGCATGGCAATTATACAGATCGTCAACTAAAAGAGCCTACTATAAATATTGAGCTAGGTACTTGGTATTTAGGTTATTTGCTGAAGGAGTTTAATGGGGATCAGGTGCTTGCATTAGCTGCCTACAATGCTGGTCGTGGTCATGTGGAATCGTGGATTCACGAAAATAATTGGAATGGAATGGTTGATACGATTCCATTTCCTGAGACTCGTAGCTATGTAAAAGCAGTCTTACAGTATCAAGAAAGATATGAGGCATTATATGGAAACAATTATTGAAGCTTGTAAAGCCTTAGACTATTCCTGGTTGCCTCAATCTATTGAAGGCTTTACGTTAGTTACCTCTACTGAAAGTGACTATACAACATTAACTAATCGTATTAGTGCTGGTGAAGACGTTTTAAAGGTACCTATTTTCCATTATCAAAACGATTTGGGATGGCGTTGGTCTGCCTTATATGATAAAGAGGTAGAGGATTATACAGTACATATAGAAATGCCACTATTTTCCTTTGTAGATATTTCTTTTGTGCGAGCCGATTTAGAGACTTTTTGGATCGGGCTACAAGAACGATGTGTAAAAGGGTTAACCAATATGTTAATAGAACCTTCTAATAACTTTACCTTTACTTATCGTCGCCGAGGGATTCCTAAATGGGACTTCTCACAAGTTATGCCTGAAGAGTTAGAAGGCTTTGTACGCGATATTGATCCAGCTCATGCGATTCGCATGATTAATGGGTCTTTTATCATCGGCGAATACCGCAAGATGGATGAGTGTACAGGTTTACTATTGTATTATAATGAATTGCGTGATGAATACTTTGCGGAACTTCGTTATAAAAGCCATCCAGAAATTGACCATCATTTAGATGCAAAAAATCTAGATGATTTAGCAGTGCTATTGCGTGAGCATTTAGGTGCGATACTAAAAGGCTTGAATGAGCGCGTTGATTAAAGTTTGGATAGATTTAACTATGCTATTTTTTGTCATTTTTTGTTTTTATAGAATGACTTATGTGGGATTGGTTTCTTTAATGCCCATTAGAAAGCGTAGAATTTGTATATACACAGTAAATGTGATATACTATATATGACTTTTATATAAATCTTTTAAAAGAGTGGGCTTATGTCCACTCTTTCATTTATGATTAGCTCAATTTTAGAGTATTTTAGAATCAAGAGATATATACAAGATGTAGTAAGTAAGGAGGCGATGGCTATGAAAAGAGAAGCAGTGGAGGAGTTTGTATCCTCTGTAGTTGAAGGTATTATAGCCGGCACCGATATGGAACTCGTCGACGTAGACTATGTGCGTGAACGCGATTGGTATTTACGTGTCTACCTCGATAAACCAGGTGGTGTAGATTTGGATGACTGTCAGTTGGTGAGCGAAAAATTAAGTGCTGTCCTCGACGAAAAGGATCCAATTACGGAAAACTATTTATTGGAGGTATCTTCTCCCGGTCTTGATCGAGTTCTTAAGAAAGACAAGGACTTAGTTCGCTATAATGGCCGTGATGTAGATATTCAGTTGTTTAAGGCTATTAATGGCAGTAAACAATTTACTGGTGCATTACAAGGTTTTACAGACTCAACTATCGAATTTACTATCAATGGTGAAAGCATGACATTTGAACGTTCTACCATTGCACAAATTCGATTACATCTTGATTTTTAATATATGGAGGCATACGAGTGAGTCAAGAATTAATTCAAGCGGTAATGGTGCTTACAAAGCAAAAAGGTTTTGCTCCTGAGGTTATTTTTGAATCCTTAGAGGCTGCATTGTTGCAAGCATATCGCAAAGAACCAACATCTAACCCAGATGCGTACGTTGTGATTGACCGCGAAACAGGCGTTTATAAAGTAATGGCTAAAAAACAAGTTGTGGAAACTGTTGAATTACCTGAAACAGAAATCAGCTTGTTGGACGCTCGCAAAAAAGATAAACGTTTTGAGATTGGTGATGTAGTAGAAGTAGATGTAACTCCTGCCAACTTTGGCCGTAGTGCTGCTCATACTGCTAAACAAATGCTCATTCAACGTTTAAAAGAGGCTGAGCGCAGTGTAGTATACGAAGAGTATTACAGCCGTGAAGGAGACATCATCACTGGCGTTATTACTCGCGTTGAAGGTAAAAATGTATTTATCAATCTTGGTAAAACGGAAGCGATTTTGCCTCCAACTGAGCAAATTGTTACAGAAACATACCGTGAAGGAGATCGTATTAAATGCTATATCGTAGAGGTTAAGAAAACTACGAAAGGCCCTCAAATTATGATTTCTCGCACACATCCAGGTTTATTGAAACGTCTATTTGAGCTAGAGGTTCCAGAAATCTTTGAAGGCGTAGTAGAGCTTAAGTCTGTAGCTCGTGAGCCTGGGATGCGTTCTAAAATCGCTGTATATAGTCGTGATGAAAATATTGATCCTGTAGGTGCTTGCGTAGGTCCTAAAGGACAACGTGTACAACATATTGTTGATGAATTACACGATGAAAAAATAGATATTGTTAAATGGGATGAAGATCCAGCAATTTACATTGCTAACTCCTTAAGCCCTGCGAAGGTTGTATCGGTAGATGTAAGCGAAGAAGAAAAATCTTCATATGTAGTAGTACCTGATTACCAATTATCTTTAGCTATTGGTAAGGCTGGTCAAAATGCTCGTTTGGCGGCTAAGTTGACTAACTGGAAAATCGATATTAAAAGTGAAACTCAAGCTGCTGAAGAGCCTTTCACAGGTTTCGGCAATGCTGAGGATGGTGAATAGTCATGAAACCAAAATCCCAACCTATGCGTACTTGCGTAGGATGTGGTGAACCTAAGGCAAAACGAGAATTGATTCGCGTAGCCTTGAGTTCAGACGGCAATATCACTATTGATCGCAGCGGTAAAGCACCAGGACGTGGAGCTTATTTATGTGAGTCCATGTCATGTTTTGAGCAGGCCTATAAGGCAAAACGATTAGAACGGTCCTTAAAGCATAGCGTATCTAAAGAGATATATGAAGCGTTACAACGTGATTTACAAGAGAATGAGTAATCACTGATATACATGAATGAAGATAAAATTTTAAATCTCTTAGGCTTAGCGCAACGAGCAGGAAAAGTTATTTCTGGTGATTTTATCGTAGAAAAAGCTATAAAGAGAAAGGAACCGAAATTGGTACTTCTCGCTGGTGACTGTGCAGCCAATAATGAAAAGAAATATACTCAATTAGCAGAAACCCATCACATTCCACTTCACAGTGTTGCCGATAAAGAGGCTTTAGGAACGGCCATTGGTAAGGAAGTTAGGGTAGTAGTCGCCGTACTAGATGATGGATTTGCAAAGGCATTACTTAAAGAGATTGATCGATAATAAGGGGGTATGTAGATGTCCAAAAAGCGCGTTCATGAAATCGCCAAAGAGTTCGGCGTAGAAAGTAAGCAGGTCATTTCTATCTTGCAACAACATAATATTAATGTTACTAAAGCAGTTAATTCTGTAGATGATTCAGGTTATGAAATTGTAAAAAAACAATTAGGTAAAAAATCTGAAGCTCCTAAAGTAGCACAAAAAACAGAAAAAAAGGTAGAATCGAAATCTGCTCCAACTGCAGCTCATAAACAAGAAGCTGCATCACATAAACAACAGCATTCAAATCGTTCTAACGAACAGAAAAAAGATAAACACAAAC
The DNA here is from genome assembly GCA_947096075.1 of Veillonella parvula. GTDB lineage: Bacteria > Bacillota > Negativicutes > Veillonellales > Veillonellaceae > Veillonella > Veillonella parvula_C. The sequence goes on from CAMUQE010000028.1 coordinate 10,352, forward strand.
AAGCTGGTCAAAAACAAGACGATCAATCTAAACAAAAGGACCATAAAAAAGGCAATGTCCGTCATGTACAAATCTCTGAGCCTACACGCAAATCCGATGGTAAGCAACATGGTGGAGACCGTGCTAACAATCGCCCTAATAATACCCGCAATAATGATAACCGTAATAACGGTCGTTCTAATGATGTGCGTAACAATGACAATCGAAACAACGATAATCGTAATAGCGACAACCGCAATAACGATAACCGCAATTCTAATAATGATCGCCGTAACAAGAAAAATAAAAAAGGTGGTAATAACCGCCCCCAATCCTTGTTATCTACATCTATGCAAAAAAAGAAAAATCGCGTAAAACATCGTAACGAGCAGTACCTACAACAAAAAGCAGAAGCTGAACGTAAAGCTGAAGCAGCAATTGCTACAGAAATTGAATTGAGCGGGCCTCTAACTGTTAAAGACTTAGCTGAAAAAATGGGTCGCGAAGTATCTGAAATCATCAAAAAATTGATGCTTTTAGGTGTTATGGCCAGCATTAACCAAGAGGTTGATGTAGATACAGCTACTATCGTGGCTGAAGAGTTCGGTGTAACTGTAACTGAAGTAGAACCTGAAGAAGACCCTACAGATGTTATTGAAATTGAAGATGCACCAGAAACATTAAAACCACGACCTCCTGTAGTAACTATCATGGGGCACGTTGACCATGGTAAAACATCCTTGTTGGACGTAATTCGTCAAACTAATGTAACAGCTGGCGAAGCTGGTGGTATCACTCAACATATTGGTGCGTACCAAGTTCGCTACAAGGATAATAAAATCACATTCCTTGATACACCAGGTCATGAAGCATTTACTGCTATGCGTCTACGCGGTGCGAAATCCACGGATATTGCAGTTCTTGTAGTCGCTGCCGACGACGGTGTAATGCCGCAAACTATCGAGGCTATTAATCATGCGAAGTCTGCAGATGTACCTATTATTGTAGCCATCAACAAAATGGATAAACCAGGTGCTAACCCAGACCATGTTAAACAACAATTGTCTGAACATGGCCTTTTACCAGAAGAATGGGGCGGCGATGTAATCATGGTTCCAGTATCTGCTAAACAAAAACAAGGTATTGATGACTTACTTGAAAATATTTTGCTCGTAGCAGAAGTTATGGAATTGAAAGCGAACCCTAACCGTAAGGCATATGGCGTAGTTATCGAGGCTCAACTTGATAAAGGTCGTGGTGCCGTATGTACTGTCTTGGTACAGAAAGGTTCTCTTCGCGTAGGAGATACAGTACTTGCTGGTACTGCGTACGGTAAAGTTCGTGCCATGACAAATGAGCGCGGTGAAAAAGTAAAAGTTGCTCGTCCATCCATGCCAGTAGAAATCTTGGGCTTCTCTGAAGTTCCACAAGCCGGTGAAATTATTAACGGTATGGATGACAACGAGGCACGTGCAATCGCTGAAAAACGTATTGCTAAACAACGGGTTCAAGAATTACAATCTACTCACAAAGTTACATTGGATGATATTTTCAACCAAATTCAACAAGGTGAGTTAAAAGACCTTAACATCATTATCAAAGCCGATGTTCAAGGTTCTGTAGAAGCATTGCGTCAATCTTTAGAAGGCATCAAAAACCCTGAGGTACGTATTGTTATCGTTCATGCTGCAGTAGGTGCTATTAATGAATCGGATATCATGTTGGCATCTGCATCTAATGCGATTGTAATGGGCTTTAATGTACGCCCTGATGCTAATGTTCGACGTGCAGCGGAACAAGAAAAGGTTGATTTGCGTACATATCGTGTAATTTATGATGCTATCAATGATGTTGAATCTGCTATGCGCGGTATGTTGGCACCTCAATTTAAAGAGGTTGTCGTAGGTCGTGCAGAAGTGCGTCAAGTTATTTCTACCCCAAAGGCTATTGTAGCTGGCTCTTATGTAACGGAAGGTCGTATTACTAACGACTCTGAAGTTCGTTTAATTCGTGACGGCATCGTTGTATTTGAAGGTAAGGTTGATTCTTTACGTCGATTCAAAGATGAAGTTAAGGAAGTTAAAACATCCTTTGAATGTGGTATCTCCTTAGAAGGATATCGCGACATCAAGGAAGGCGACGTTATTGAAGCATACTTGATGGAAGAAATTGCACCTCAATTATAGGAGGTTTATATGAGTGATGTTCGTGTCAGAAAATTACAAGAATTTATCAAACAAGAGGTAAGTCAAATGTTGATGCGTGGATTGAAAGATCCTCGCATCGGTTTTACCACAATTACTGATGTTCATGTAACAGGTGATTTGCGTGAAGCTACGATTTATGTTTCCTTGTTTGGTTCCGATAAGGAAAAACAAGATACCCTTATCGCATTAAAGCATGCGGCTGGACATATTCGTACCGAGCTTGGAAAGGTACTTAAATTGCGACATATTCCTTCCATCACTTTTGATAAGGATACGTCCTTGGACTATAGCATGCATATTGAATCCCTTTTGAACGAAATTAAAAAGGACGAAGAAACAGATTAAAACAAAGGATACAGAACATGAGTAAGATTACTATTAATCAATTACATATGGCTCTGTGTGAAGCTAATTCTATTATGCTAACCGTCCATGTTAGACCTGATGGCGATGCTATCGGATCCATGGTAGCCTTTTACGAAGCCCTTGTGGGGCAAGGTAAAACTGTATATATGGTAGTAGATGATGTAGTTCCTGAGAAGTACTCATTCTTACGGCATACGGACCACATCCATAATGTCGCCTATTTTGAAACTAATCCAGTTGATATTGATATGCTAATGGTTTTGGATGCTAGCACGTATGAGCGAATTGGCAAAGTAGGTGCACTCTGGAGTGCACCTATTTTTAATATAGATCACCATATTTCTAATACAGAATTTGCTGATCATCTATATTTAAAGCCTGATTTTGCTGCTACTGGTGAAATTGTCACCGACTTATGTACAAAATGGAATTGGCCTATCACTGAGTCTATGGGTACTGCGTTATATATGGCAATAGCTACGGACTGCGGTTTCTTTAAGTTTAGTAATACTACGGCGAATACCCTTGAGATGGCTGCTAAATGTGTAGCTGCAGGGGCTAGACCAAATGTTATTTCTGAAACGATTGAAGCCGTATCTGCCAGTCGCTTAGAGTTAACAAAACAAGTTATGCAAACTATCGAGTTTCATAAGAATAACACAGTTGCTACTATCGAGCTAAATCGTGAGGCCATGAATATTCTTGGCGATGATACAGATGGTTTTGTAGACATTATTAGAAATGTTGATACTGTAGATGTGGCAATTTTATTGAAAGCTGAAGCTGATGATAGAACACGTATAAGTTTGCGCTCTAAAGGTATTGATGTGAACGCTGTAGCAAGCCATTTTGGTGGAGGTGGCCACATTCGCGCATCTGGTTGCACCATTAATTTGCCGTTACAAGATGCAAAAAAGGCTCTTATTGAGGTGATTAAGTAATGGATGGGGTTTTACCTTTTTTAAAACCACCTGGTATTACGAGTCATGACGCCGTTGCTATTTGTCGTCGTATTTTAAAAGAAAAGCGCATTGGACATAGTGGTACATTAGATCCTATGGCTTATGGTGTGTTACCTGTATTTCTTGGAAAGGCAACACGCCTTATAGAATACACGGAGGGTTTTGATAAAACCTATGTAGCTGAATGTAAATTTGGAACTTTTACAGATACTGAAGATAGTTCCGGACAAACTGTATTGCCAGATAATGATATGGTATTGCGTGATGGTGTTGTATTGAATCAAGTTATTCAATCTACAGAAATCTCAGCAACTATGGTTAAACCAACCTTTGAAGAACTGGTTAGTATCTTGAAAAAATTTGCAGGTATTCAGGACCAAAGACCGTCTAAGTATTCAGCTATTAAAGTAAATGGCATTCGAGCTTATGAATATGCTCGTAAAGGTATTCCTGTAGAACTGCCATTACGTCAAATTCATATTAAAAATATTGAGCTCATTGCTTATGGATTTCCTTTTTTTACGATTCGCGTGACTTGCTCAGGCGGGACTTATATTCGCTCATTATTACGCGATATTTGTATTGCTTTAGGTATACCTGGCACGATGACTTCTTTGGCACGTACTCAAGTAGGACCTTTTGAGATCAGTTCTGCTAAGATAGCTGAAGAATTAATGTTACATGGTGAAAGCCTTTTATTACCAACGGATACGGCGGTTTCTCATCTTTCAAAAGTGACTGTAAATAGTGTACAATTAAGGATGATGGTGCAAGGGAAGGAATTACCTATTGAAAGGGAATTTTCTTTTACCGAACCAGATAATTTTTATAGAGCCTATGGACCTCTTGGTTTCATAGGTATTATGAAACGAACAAACCACACATTAAAAGTGGAAAAAAATATTTTTATTGAAGGATAAGTATGAAACAAATACATTCGTTTGATGAACTACGTCAAATCAAAGATACAAAAGTATATGCCCTTGGTACCTTTGATGGCATTCATCGAGGTCATCAACGAGTTATACGTAAGGCTGTTGAAGAGGCTATATCAGTCAATGGCGTAAGTATCATCATCACCTTCGAGCATCATCCGTTGACTATACTACATCCAGATAGGGTGCCTAAACGGGTGATTCAAGAAGAGATTATGGATACTGTGTTAGAAGAACTCAACGTAGACTATATTTTGCGATTGCCTATGACTGAAGCACTACTTAACATGAGTGCAGATGAATTTTTACATGATCTTTGCACTGATATGAATGTGGAAGCCATTGTAACTGGTGAAAACTTTACTTTTGGTGCAAAGGGGCTTGGCAATCCAGAATATATGAAAAAAGTGGTAGCAAATAAGAATATACGAGTTCTTGTGCAGCCTTTATTACCATGTGATGGTCTTAGTACGCCTATTTCTAGTACAGAAATAAGAAAGGCTATTCATGATGGACGTTTAGAAGATGCTAATCATTGGTTAGGTAGACCATTCCAATTTAAAGGCACTGTGATTAAAGGCGATCAACGAGGACGCACATTAGGATTCCCTACATTAAATCTTTTACTTCCTAATGAAATGGCTATACCTCCAGATGGAGTCTATGCTAATCGCGTGTGTATTGATGGTATTTGGTATGATGGGGTAGGTAATATTGGAGATAATCCAACCTTTAAAAATCAGTATCATAGATGTGAAGTGCACGTTTTTAACTTTGACCAGGACATATATGGAAAAGAAGTAATTGTACAATTTATTTCTTATATTAGAGGGGAAGTTAAATTTAATAACTTACAAGATCTTATCGATCAGATGAAGATAGATGAAGAACAGGCGCTAGCTATTTTAGCTAATGCATAAAAGGGGGTTCTCATGGATATTAAAGAAGCTCGAAAACAAATAGATAGTATTGATTCTGTATTAGTTACGGAGTTTGAAAAACGACTCACATTAATTAAAGAAATTGGTAAATATAAGGATGAACATCATTTGCCGCTTATTGATGAAGAACGGGATGATAGCATCGTTACTTTACATACTCAAAATTGTAAAGATCAAGTTTTAGCACCTTATGTTGAAAATTATATAAAAACTGTCGTTTCTATGAGTAATGAATTCTTGAAAGAACACATGCATAAGCATATTTTCCTTATTGGTATGCCTGGCGCAGGTAAGACTACTGTTGGTAAAGTTCTAGCTAAAGAGTTGGGGCGAGATTTTTTTGACTTAGACCAAACGATTCAAGACAAAGTAGGTAAATCCGTTCAAAATATCTATATTTACGATGGTAAAGATGCTTTCAGTGAATATGAATATAGTACAATCAAAGAATTAATTCATAATAAACCATCTGTCATTGCTACAGGTGGCGGCACTGTTACCTATGATAAAACTGTTAAATTGATGAGAAATAATGGTCTTGTTGTATTCGTAAACCGCGATGTAAATCATATTTTAGATGATTTGGATCTTGAGATTCGTCCGCTTGTAAAAGAAAGTATTGAATATATTTTTAATGTATATGAAGAACGATACCCTCTATACGAAGCAGTGGCACATATCAAAATTGGTAACGAAGGCAGCATTACCGATGCGGTGCAAGAAATTATTGAAGCCTTGCCTAATACGGAGAAATAATGGACGCCATACGAGGATTTGTATACCGAACTATATATGAGAATACACAACGTACATATTG
>CAMUQE010000029.1 GCA_947096075.1 Veillonella parvula
TAAAATATAAGTATGGGAATCGACATTTTTGGTGTAGAGGATATTATGTGGATACTGTAGGACGGTATGAAGGTGCAATAAAAGAGTATATACGCAATCAACTAGAAGAGGATATTGCACAAGATACACTAAATTTTAAAGAATATACCGACCCGTTTACGGGTGAGCCGGTAAAAAAGGCATAATAAAAGCCCCCGAGTAGGGGGCAGCCAGTGATAAAAGAGTAGTTGTCAGATTATTCTATGCCCTCTTTAGAGGGCTACCACTAGAGAAAGACCCTTATAGGGTCAGAGCAAACCACCCGTTTTACGGGTGGTTATGATTTATGTCTATAGATGTTTTTAATAGATACATTAGTAGTAGCTTGAGTACGTTGAAAAAATATGTAAAAGAAAAGACCTATATAGATACATAGGTCTTTAGATATTTTATTTGATATGTTTAGAACCTCGTTCTGTCATACCTATGCCGTCTTTGCAAAGAGGGCATTTTTCAGGTTTATATGTAGGAACTTCAAGGTTGAGTAATGCTTGTACTTTTTCGTGAGGTACGCCGAATTCTGCTTTGCCGCCAGACCGGTTAACAAGTAGGCCTACACCAACGATTTCACCACCAGATTGGTTAACTACGTTTACAACTTCTTGTACGGAACCACCAGTTGTTACGATGTCTTCAACAATAAGTACGCGCGTACCTGGCTCAATTTTGAAACCACGGCGCAATGTCATAACGCCTTTTTCACGTTCTGTGAAGATGGCGCGTGTGCCAAGAGCCTTACCAACTTCGTGAGCTAGTAAAATGCCACCAGTCATGGGGCCAATAACAAGTTCTACATTTTGATCGCGAAAGCGTTCAGCCAAATCTTTACAAAGTGTTTCAGTATATTTAGGATGTTGCAATACATTGAATTTTTCAACGTACATTGGGCTGTGGAGACCAGATGTCAAAAGGAAGTGACCTTCTAAAATAGCTTGAGTATCGATAAGTAATTGTTTTACTTCTTGTTCTGTCATCATTTGGATACCTTCTCCATTTCTTCAATAATTAAACGAACCGCTTCGCGAGGGTTTTCGGCTTGTGTAATAGGGCGACCAATAACGAGGCGAGATGCGCCATCTTGTAATGCGCTAGCAGGCGTAGCAACGCGTTTTTGGTCGTCTGATGTTGCAAATGATGGGCGAATACCTGGTGTTACGATAAGAAAATCATCGCCACATGCTTCGCGAATCATTTTAGCTTCCAATGCGGAGCATACAACGCCATCCATGCCGCAGTCTTTAGCGAGTTTAGCGAGGCGAATTACTTGGTCGGAAATAGGTAGTTGTCCACCTATAGCAGTCCAAGATTCATCGTCAAAACTCGTTAAGGCTGTGATGGCCAATAACTTTGGTCTTTCAACACCTAGTTCTTTGCCGCTTTCACGAGCCGCCTCTACAGCGGCTTTCATCATAACAGGACCGCCTTGACCATGCATAGTAATCAAACTAGCACCGAGACGTGTTAAGGAAGATACGCCATGGGCTACCGTATTTGGAATATCGTGCAATTTCAAATCAAGAAATACTTGTTTGTTTTGCTCTTGTAAAAAGCGAACTGTTTTAGCCCCTTCGGCATAGAATAGCTCCATTCCGACCTTGTAAAAGCTAACCGAATCACCTAGGGATAATACGATTTCTTTCACTGCATCCATCGTGGATACGTCAAGGGCAACGATTAATCTGTCATCTGCCATGTTGCAACCTCCATACTACATATATCTAAATAATTTTTACATACTGAGGGCGTTCTGTCAATTAAAATTGGTGAGCGTGTAATGATTATTGGTCACCTTTGTACAGTAGATTATGGTCTGTTTCGTGCTATAATAAATAGAGAAAATGAATATAATTCTTATATATAGATTTTGAAAGGAGTCCTATGTTAGATTTTGTTGCATTAGACTTTGAAACAGCTAATAAATTTAAAAATAGTGCGTGCTCCTTGGCGGTTATTACCGTAAAGGATGGACAGATTGCAAAGAAAGCTTATAGTCTTATTAAACCCCCGTTTATGAGTTTTGATGATGAATGCATTGAAATCCATGGCATTCAGCCAAAAGATGTTCTACATGAAAAGACTTTTGATCAGTTGTGGGATGCTATTTACGAAAATCATTTAAAAGGAAATATCATGGTAGCTCATAATGCGAAATTCGATATGAACGTATTGCGTGCTACTCTAGATTACTATAAAATTCCTTGGCCAGAACTAGATTATGCATGTACAGTTAAACTTTCACGTGCGGTATGGCCCGATTTAGTTAACCATAAGTTAAATACCATGGCCGCATACATGGGGGTTGAATTTAAGCATCACTATGCGCTCGATGATGCGGAGACTTGTGCAAAGGTTGTATTAGAAGCTGCTAAGTTAAAAGGCGTTAATAGCTTACCAGATTTATTAAAGATTACAGGTGTACCGTTAGAACCATTCATTGATGATAAAAATCGCTCTGCTCAAGATGCATTACATAAAGAGCCAGAACCAGAGCAAATGTCGTTCTTTTAGTAAGGAGAGGTACTATGTTGGGTAAAGAATTATTAGCTTATGTAGATCATACATTATTGCGTCCTACAGCTACATGGGATGATATAAAAGAAGTCTGTGAGGCTGGTTTAAGGTATAAAACTGCATCTGTTTGTATTCCTCCAGACTTTGTAGCATCCGCCCATGAAGCATATCCAGAACTTAACATATGTACCGTTATCGGCTTTCCTTTAGGATATGAAACAACAGAGGTAAAGGTAGCCGAAACGAAACAGGCTATTGAAGAGGGCGCTTCTGAAATAGATATGGTTATTAATCTTGGAGATGTAAAGCAAGGTGATTTTGAAGCAGTAACTAGCGAAATTGAGGCGCTTAAGAAAGCTTGTGGTGATAAGATTTTAAAAGTTATTATCGAAACTTGTTATCTTACAGATTCTGAAAAGGTAGCGCTTTGCAAATGTATTACAAATGGTGGTGCAGACTATATTAAAACATCTACTGGATTTGGTAGCGGCGGTGCAAGCCTTGAAGATATTAGACTCTTTAAAAAGCATATTGGTTCTAATGTACAGATTAAGGCCGCAGGTGGTATTCGCTCTATTACGGATATGAAAGCCTATATTACAGAAGGTTGTAGTCGAATTGGAGCCAGTGCAGCTGTAGAGTTGCTAAAGAATCACTTGAACGAAGAAGTATAATAAAAAACCACCTAGGCTATGCTTAGGTGGTTTCTTAGAATGGCGGTGTAACTATGCGTATGTATGATATTATTCTGAAGAAAAGAGCGAACTTGCCGTTATCAGATAAGGAAATCCGCTTTGTCATAGATGGCTATGTAAAGGGGGAAATCCCTGATTATCAAGTGAGTGCGCTTTTGATGACCATAGTTTTTAATGGTATGAACGCTCGCGAACTAGGAACCTTGACCTTGGCTATGGCTCAATCAGGTAATATGGTAGATTTGTCCAATATTGATGGGATTACCGTAGATAAACATAGTACAGGTGGTGTAGGGGATAAGACAACACTTATTATTGCGCCTCTCGTAGCCGCTTGTGGCGGTAAGGTGGCTAAGATGTCTGGACGTGGACTTGGTCATACAGGTGGCACTATTGATAAGATGGAATCTATTCCAAATTTAAAGGTATCTTTAGAGCAAGATGCTTTTATCGATCAAGTTAATAAAATCGGTCTTGCTGTTATAGGTCAGTCGGAAGGGCTTGCACCTGCTGATAAAAAGCTATATGCTTTGCGCGATGTGACGGGAACTGTTGATAGCATCCCTCTTATTGCATCCTCTGTTATGAGCAAAAAACTGGCTTCTGGTGCACAAGCAATTTTGTTAGATGTAAAGGTTGGTAGTGGCGCCTTTATGAAAAACATAGAGGATGCTCGTGAATTGGCTAAAGCAATGGTCGATATTGGAAAGGAAAATGGCCGTTCAGTTAAGGCTATTTTGACGGATATGGACCGACCGCTAGGACATGCTATTGGAAATGCTTTGGAGATTCGAGAGGTTATTAATACGTTGAAAGGTCATGGCCCAGAGGATTTAACGCATGAATGTATTATCATGGCAGCTCATATGCTCGTATTGAGCCGTATGTGTGATTATGAAACTGCTCTTAATCGTGTGCAACAAGCACTAGATTCTGGAGCAGCCCTAGAACGATTACGTTTAATGATTGAAGCCCAAGGTGGAGACAGCAGAGTTATCGATGATGACCGTGTATTAACAATAGGTAAGTTGACCTATGATATAACATCGCCTCAAGATGGTTATATTACCCATATGAATACAGAACGATGTGGCATTGCATCCGTTATGCTAGGGGCAGGTCGCACGGTTAAAGATGGTCCTATCGATTATAGTGCAGGTATTGTAATGCACAAAAAAACTGGGGACGCTGTTAGCATGGGTGAAAGGATAGCCACACTATATGCTTCTGATGAAAGCTTATTTACTAATGCGGCTCAGACCTATTTGGCGGCTATTACTATTGGTGATACTGCATCTAAAGTAATGGATACTATACTTGATATTGTAGAGTGAGGAGTGCAATATGAAAGAAACGTATATTCAAAAGCTCATCAATCGTGCTGTTGTGGCTCGCGATAAAACCTATAGTCCTTATTCACATTTTGGCGTGGGCGCAGCCCTTCTTTGCGAGGATGGGAGCATCTATGAGGGGTGTAATATAGAGAATGCTTCTTATGGATTAACTAATTGTGCGGAGCGAACTGCTATATTTAAGGCCGTATCAGAAGGGCAAACAAAATTTAAAGCCCTTGCTGTAGTTGCTGATACAGAAGGACCCTGTGCCCCATGTGGTGCTTGCCGTCAGGTGATTTCTGAATTTGGAATACCTCGTATTATAATGGCGAATTTAAGAGGGGACTATACAGTTGTTGATTTAGAAGGCCTATTACCTTTTAGATTTAGGGCCGATAACATGTAAAAAAGAGACCACCTATGTGTGGTCTCTTTTTAGTATACCTTAAAATGCAGGAATAATAGCACCTTGGTATTTTTCTTGGATGAATTTGATAATTTCAGGGCTATGAAGTGCAGCCATCAATTTTTTGATGCGAGGATCATTTTCATTACCTTTAAGTACAGTTACGACATTAACGTAAGGGGAATCGTTAGTTTCAATCGCCAATGCATCTTTGCCAGGGTTAAGATCTGCGTTTAATGCAAAGTTAGTGTTGATAGCTGCTAAGGCTACATCGTCAAGGGAACGAGGCACTTGTGCTGCTTCTAATTCTACGAATTGATATTCGTTAGGGTTCGCAGTAATATCTTGTACGGTAGATAAGATGTTTGTAGAGTCTTTTAATGTAATTAGACCTTGCTTTTGTAACAACAATAATGCACGACCACCGTTTGTAGGGTCATTAGGAATAGCGATTTTAGCGCCTTTTGGAAGATCTTTCAAATCTTTGATTTTACGGGAGTATAAACCCATTGGCTCAAGGTGAACACCACCAGCAGATACTAAGTCAAGTTTGTGAGCTTTTGCGAATTCCTCCATGTAAGGTACGTGTTGGAAGAAGTTGGCATCAATTTCTTTGTCCCCTAAAGCCAAGTTAGGTGTGTTGTAATCAGTGAATTCTGTGATTTTTAATTCGATACCATCTTTTGCTAAAATCGGTTTAACTTGTTCCAAAATTTCTGCGTGAGGTACTGCTGTTGCCCCAATTTTTAATACTTGTTTACCATCGCTAGCAGCTTGTTTGTTGTCGTTACCGCAGCCTGCGATTAATAAAGCGCCGCCAAGGATTACAGTAGCTGCTAATGCTAAAAATTTTCTCATTAGACACACTCCTTATACAATAATTACATATAAAATATTAAATCTATAGTACTAAATAATTTCCTATCTATCAAGAAGGAATTATTATAGGTTCTCCATAACTAAAAACTATGGAGAACCTATAATATAAGTATGTTTATTTTTAAAACAATTTGCCCATAATAAGTCCAATCGCCCACATTAGTTGATAAATTATGGCTGTCCCAGCGGTAGTGCCCATAGCCTTATCTAATTGGAACTCATCTGTATTGGTAGATAATGTATGAATTGTTTTGAAAGCTAGTGGTGCCGCAAGGAATGCTAATAAGGCGAACCATGTCATATGGCCTATTATAATCCAAGCAATGATCCAAATAAAATTGAAAATATATGAGATACTCATTAAGCTGAGCGCTCTTTCACGACCAAGCACGATTGGCAACGTGTGACGTCCATGGCTTTCATCATTTCTAATATCTCGGATATTATTCGTCAACATGATGGAACCAACTAACAATGTAGATGGAATTGCAGGAATTAACAGAGCTAAGGATAATTCTCGTGTCCAAGCATAGCCTGTAATGAGTACGATGGCAAAACCCATAGCGATACCAGAGGAAATTTCTCCAAAAGGTGTTCGAGAAATTGGTTTTGGACCGCCAGAGTAAAGGAAACTAATTAGAATACATAAGAAGCCTATAGGGATGTAATACCAAGTTATAGTAGCAGATAAATAAAGACCAATGATAATAGGTACAAACATGAGTACTTTAATCATCGTTATAATGAGTTCTGGTGTTATAGCGCCACGCGTGATAGAACCAGCATTACCTATCTTTTGACCAACATCGAGACCAGATTTAAAGTCTTTATATTCATTCCATAAATTTGCTACAATTTGGGCGGTTACAACAGCTAAAAATATAAGTATCGTATGAAATATAGCTAGTCCTGTGCCCTGAACGGCACCAAATGCATAATAACTAAAGGCGGCACCTAAAATAGTAGGCCCTAATGCGGCAGCTAATGTGCGAGGTCTAGTAAGGGGAATTAATTCTTGTATCATATCAAAAGCACACAGAGTGTGCACTCCTTTCCATTTCTCATACATATATCATCTTTACATGTCTATTTATGTATTGTATAGCAGAAAGATAAGCTTGTAAATTATACTATACAGCTATATATGTCGATATAGTATAATAATTTATATATGTAGTATAGATTATCTTTTAAACTCTTAATATATACTGCACAGATTATCTAACAACCTATACATAGTATATTGTTAAAAAGGCGAGGTGTCTTATGAGAACTCTCAATAAAAAGATGATGACATTGACTTGTGCTACCTGTTTAACTGTGGGGATGGGAGCAGTGGCATGTGCTAATACGGTTGATTTAGGTTATGGTATGTACGGCAGTACCTCCCCAACTGTGAAAGCTGTAGAAGTTATGCACATTTCTACTGATGCAAGATTGCGTAATCAAGAACAAGATAAATTTCTCAAAGTAGCAAATAAATCTGCTATTGATACTATTAATAATGTTGTGAAAGCACAGACTGGTGTAGCTGTTGAACCAGTGAAGGGGGATTTTCTTGATGGTTACTCCTTCTATCAATTGCAAGGTACTGATAAACAAGGTCATCATACAGGTAGTTTAATTGTTATTAACTATTCTAAAAATGCTATTGATCAAGTTATAGGTATGAATAAAACTATTTTAGAGAAGGGATCAGATGCGGAAAAGGCTGCATTAAAGCACTCCATCTCTAAACATGTGGAATCTTACTCTAAAGAAACGGCTCAACAACAATTACAAGGCTTAAAAAGCAACACGGTTGAAGGTGCTAAGTTATCAAAAGATTTGAAGACGATAAATGATAAAATACCTGCTCAAATTATGGGCGCTGTTGATAAAATGCTTGCTACAGATAAGAAAACATCTACAAAGGATAAACAAGAGTTCATTTCCTATGTAGAGTTTATGACGAAACAATTGCGTGTCGATGCAACTCATGTAGCGTATAAACCTGTTCAAACGCGCTATGGTACGGCTGTGACTGGTGATTTGCGAGGCGGTCTTAGCTATGATGGCTTTAGAAACACTTACTCCTTAATTGGATATGCTGTTCCTACAGATAAGGGTGTATCTTTACAGCTTTTAATGTCTGACGACTCTAGTCATGATTATTGGACTAATGAATTGAATCATATGTATCAAACACAATCTCTCAAGGGAGGTAAATAATATGAAATCTTTGAAAGTATTGGCTTGCACTGCATGCTTATTAGGAACTGTATCAAGTATTAGTTTTGCCAAGGATGTACAAACTATTGGGGGCTCTATGGTAGTACCTAATAATGTAAATATTGTTTCTGCGTCTAAAACAAATACTCGTGATTTTGTAGAGAAACAAATTCAACAGAATCCCTCAAAATCTACGATGACCAATATGATGGCTAAAGAATTTTTCCAAAATTTTGGTACTAATTTTGATGTATACCAATTACAAGGGGCAGATAAAACTGGTCAAAAAGATGCATTCGTAGTAGCTGTAGATGTTAAACAAATAGCGCAACAAGTGGCTAAAGAAAAGGCTAATGACCCAATGTTCATAGCCGCTATGGCTGCTCTTGAGAAAGGGCAAATTGATCCTGTAACAGAGCAACTTGTATTAGGGGCAATCAATAAACAGATTCCAACTAGTACAACGGTAGTTCCTTTAAATGGACCAATTAATGTATCTAGTCGTGATCCTAAAAAAGCAACGATTATGCCTAAGACACTTAGAACTCTAACCGTAGAAAATGCGGAACAAGTACATCCTGTGGCTGGCACAAAATATCAAACTTATGCAGCAAGCTCTCGCTTGTTATATTCAGATGGAACTGTACAAACTCCACTCTATGCAAATGCTGCATTTGTTTTGAAGCCAGGTAAACCGGTGTTGTACGTAGCTTTCACAAGCGATGTACAACGTGATTATTTCAAACCGATATTTGACAATGCATTTAAATCAATTAAATAATAGGTTATATACGTACTTTTATGTAATATGTGATATATTGAGGTAAGTCATATATATATCTAGGCAACAACATAAGTTTCGCGTCTTAAACATAGTCATATTAATTTAAATTTATTTATAAAAGGAGAATTATCATGAAAACAATTTTCACAGACAAAGCACCAGCAGCAGTAGGTCCTTACTCTCAAGCTAAAGTAGTAGGCGGTTTATTATTCGCTTCTGGTCAAATTCCACTCAATCCTGCAACTGGTTCCATTGTTGAAGGTGGTATCGTAGAGCAAACTGAACAAGTATGCAAAAACATTGATGCTGTATTGGCTGAAGCAGGTTCAGACTTCTCCGAAGTTATTAAAACAACTTGTTTTCTAGCTGATATCGCTGACTTCAAAGCTTTCAACGAAGTGTATGCTAAATATTTCACTTCTAAACCAGCTCGTTCTTGCATAGCAGTAAAAGATCTTCCATTGGGTGCTTTGGTAGAAGTGGAATTTATTGCGGAAGTATAAGATGAATTATATTTCTTTGTTACAGTCAGAGATGCGTCCTGCCTTCGGTTGCACTGAGCCAATTGCATTGGCTTATGCGGCTGCGAAGGCAGTCTCTGTTTTAGATGAGTTTCCAAATCATATTCATGCACGATGCAGTGCGAATATTATTAAAAATGTTAAATCCGTAGTGATTCCAAACTCTGAGGGCCGCAAAGGACTTACGGCGGCCGCTACGCTTGGTGCTATTGTAGGTCACCCAGAGCGTGAATTAGAGGTGTTAGAATCCGCTACAGATGAAGATCGTAAATGGCTTGGCACACTTCTTGATGCCAACTTCTGTACTGTTTCCCTTGCCGAAGGCGTAGATAATCTATATATTGAAATTACCGCTGAAACAGATGAACATACGGCAGTAGTTCGTATTGAAAATGATCATACGAATGTAACTTATGTTTCTGTAGATGGCGAGATTATCTCTGAAACAATTAATGAAATAAAAAAAGCAGCTAAAACCGAATATGCTATGACTTTTGATAGCATTTACGAATTTTCCTTAACTGGTGATATTTCTGGTATCCTTCCTCAAATCAAACAACAGGTAGAATATAATTCTGCTATTTCTAAGGAAGGTCTGTCTAATGATTATGGTGCTAACATTGGTCAATTGTTATTATTGGACGATGAAAATCCATCTCTTGAAACGAAATGTAAGGCTCGTGCCGCGGCCGGATCTGATGCGCGTATGAGTGGCTGCCCATTGCCTGTAGTTATTTGCTCTGGCTCTGGTAACCAAGGCTTAACCGTATCTGTACCAATCATTACAACTGCTGAGGAACTTGGTAAAAGTGATGATGAACTTTATCGCGCTCTCGTCTTTGCGAACTTGTTAACACTTTATGTTAAATCTGGCATTGGTAAATTGTCTGCATACTGCGGTGTTGTATCTGCTGGTGTGGTAAGTGTAGCAGGCATTGCCTTCTTGAAAGGTGATAGTAAAGATATAATCGAGAACACTCTTGTAAATGGTCTTGCAAGTCTATCTGGTATCGTATGTGATGGTGCGAAACCATCCTGTGCAGGTAAAATTGCAATCTCTCTTGATGGCGCTTTTATGGGATATAAACAAGCTCGCCATAACAAAAACTACCAAAAAGGCGATGGCCTTGTAGCATTCTCCGTTGACGAAACTATCCGCAGCATCGGTGCTGTGGCACAAGGTATGAAAGAAACGGACGTAGTTATTTTGAATGAAATGCTAAAACACTAAACTGCATGTGATGTGTTTAGTTGAATATAAAAAGAACCCTTCGTTGGTCTGTACCTTCAAAAATTGTGTCCAATTTTTGGGGTGTAGTTCACGTGAAGGGTTCTTTTTGTTTATTGTAATTTTTTAGGATCTTTAAGTATCAATGAAGCCCCAAGACCTACTACTAGGAATGGCACGAGTGTCATCATAGCGGCAGGTAAAGTATAGGTATCCGCAAGGTTACCTACTACAGGTGCGATGATACCGCCAATAGTTTGGCTTACGCCGAGGGTGATACCTGACGCAAAGCCGATGCTTTTAGCTAGATATGTTTGACCTAGTACAATTACTGGGCTATAACTGATGGCTTTCGCAGCGCCAATCATGAGTAGTAGCAGATAGGCTACAGGCATCATGATGACAGGGGAGAAGGTTGGCACTTCTGTTAATAGGAACATAGCTGGCAACCAAATTAATAGGGATAGTCTAATGATTTTGATAGGACCATATTTGTCGCCTAATAGACCGCCGATATAGGTCATGAAGATGCCTATACTAAAGAATACGGTTAATGCAAAGCTACCTTGTTCTGGGCTAGTGCCGAGTTCACGAGTCCAGAAGATAGGAATAAATGCATTGATAACGCGGAAGTTTACCGATTGGCTTAGGATGATAACGAACAAGATACCAAAGTATTTCCAGTAATTTTTGAGTGGCTTTGCTACAAGTGTAGGGTTTTCTGTAGCTACCGCTTGGTCGATAGTGTGTGCATGAGCTACTATGCGAGGCATGAGGATGAATAAAATCGTTGATATGATAAGACCTACCACGGTGAAAGCCGCAAGTCCATGCGGACCTACTGTATAGGCAATAGAACC
Organism: Veillonella parvula; assembly: GCA_947096075.1. GTDB lineage: Bacteria > Bacillota > Negativicutes > Veillonellales > Veillonellaceae > Veillonella > Veillonella parvula_C. The sequence goes on from CAMUQE010000029.1 coordinate 11,469, forward strand.
AGCAAAGAGGGGGCCGATGGCAAAACCGGAGCTACCGCCGATGGCGAAGGTGCCCATGGCTTTCCCTTTTTTGCCGCCACCAAGGCGGTTCATGATCTTTGCCCCTTCAGGATGGAAGATAGAGGATCCAACACCGGCTAAGGTGGCACAAACAAGTAAGCTTTCATAGGAGGTGACAAAACCCATTACACCTGTGCTACAAGCAGAGAGTAAAACACCTAAAGCGATAAGTCGAGGTTGATTGATTTTGTCAGAAAGGTACCCTAATAATGGTTGTAATAATGAAGATAATGCTGTATTGGCCAAGATGAGAAAGCCCGCTTGTTCTAAGCTGAGTCCATAGGTATAGATGAACAGTGGTAAGAGGGCAGGCAATACACTTTGACAGGAGTCATTAATCATATGACTCACCGTGATGAGATAAGGGTAATATTTTTTCATAGTAGTGGTCCCTTCGCAAAAAGCGCTAACCACAGTTAGCGCTTTATACATCTTATATGGCAGAGGAGGAGGGATTTGAACCCCCGCGCCGGTTGCCCGACCTACCGCATTTCGAGTGCGGACCCTTCAACCTCTTGGGTACTCCTCCGTGTTTTACGGCGCTCCTTAAAAAAGTCTTTCATGATTTGGCTGCATTCGTCACCAAGGACACCAGATGCCAGTTCAGGCTCATGATTTAAACCAGGGTGAGAGAGCACATTGAAAAGAGATTCTACAGCGCCTCCTTTGTAATCACTTGCACCATATACAACACGGTCAATACGACTGTTGATAATGGCTCCAGCGCACATCGGACACGGCTCTATCGTAACATACAGGGTACAACCAGTCAACCGCCAGCGCTTGAGCACATCGCATGCTTCGCGGATGACGAGCACCTCTGCATGAGCCGTTGCATCGTGATCTAATTCGCGGCGATTATGGTGGCGTGAAATGATTGTATTGTTTTGAACTAAAATGGCGCCGATAGGAATTTCTCCTAAGTCATAGGCCTTGTGAGCTTCCTCTAGGGCAAACGCCATGAAATACTCGTCCCGAGTACGCTCATCCATATTTTTAATCTCTATAGGTGTAATGTCTTTTGTCATTCTCATACCTCTTAATGTATAATATCTTACATAAAGTCTATCATAGTGTACGCAGTTATGCGAATAGATTGTGTGAGGGTATTATGGATATTATTTGGTATATATTTGATATGATTGGCACTATTGCTTTTGCTATCTCCGGAGCACTTGTTGGGGTGGCGCGGAGAATGGATATATTTGGTATGGCTGTATTGGCACTGGCCACGGCAATCGGTGGTGGTATTGTACGGGATGTTCTCTTGGGGTATTTTCCACCGAACTCATTACGCAATATAGTATATGTAACAGTGGTTATTTCCGTAACAATTATCGTATTTATTATGTATAACAGCCGTTATCGCAAGCATGCTATGGGCCCTCGTAGTCGAGCAAGCTATTTATTGGCCGATGCAGTGGGGTTGGCATCTTTTACAGTAACTGGGGCATCTGCAGGATATAAACTATATCCAGAGTTGCCAATTTTCATTGTTTTATTAGGAACTATTACTGCTGTTGGTGGCGGCATTATCCGAGATATGCTAGCTCAACGGATTCCGTCTGTTTTGAAAGAAGACGTGTACGCTCTGCCTAGTATTATTGGGGGCATCGTTTATTACTTAATGGTTATTTCTAACTGGGTTGGAGAGGCTGTATATGGTGCTTTTACCGTTGTACTAGTTATCCGTCTACTAGCTATTAAATATAATTGGAGCTTACCCAAAGTGCGCTAAAGCTAAAGGCGCTGTATTTGAGAAATAACAAGTAAATGATATAATTATACTATTAAATATTTCATAAAAAGGTCAGAAAAAAAGAGTATTATATAAAAGTTAATTTTCGAGTCGAGAGTACTCGTGTACACAGAAGGAGATTTGCTTTATGACAAATAAATGGTTGAAAGTAGCATTAATGGTTACAGCCATTGCTACAGGTACATCCATCAATATTGATGCAGAAACCGTATTATATGTACCTCAAGATGATCGCCCTGTAAGCTTGCAATATACAGTTGATACAGCTCGTGAGGCGGGTATGACTGTATTGACACCACCTCAACATTTGATTTCTGGTAAGACATACCAAGGTCAAGCAGACCAAATTATGGCTTGGGTAGAACAAAATGCAGGTCGTGCTGATGTTATGGTATTAAGTACAGATACTCTTATTTATGGAGGTCTTGTAGATTCTCGTAAACATAATATTCCGCTTAGCACATTGCAAAATCGCTTGAAACGTATTGAAGGTTTAAAAGCGCGTAATAAAAATGTACGCATCTATGGTTTTGGTACGGTAATGCGTTCTCCGCGTGCGAGTGGTGGCGGTACTGAACCGGCTTATTATGCGGAATATGGTCCAACTATCTTCCAAATCGCTGCATTACAAGATAAATTGGATTCTGGCTCCTTAACACAAGAAGAAACTCAAAAAATGATGAGCCTACAAGCCTCTGTTCCTGTGGAATACTTGCAAGACTGGTTTGACCGCCGTCAAAAAAATATGAAAATCAACAAAGAGTTGATTGATGAAACTCGCAGTGGTGTATTCGACTACTTTGCATTAGGTCATGATGATACATCTCAATTATCTCAATCCGCACTAGAAGGTCGTTACCTCAACAAATATTCCAAGGATATTTCTGTTGAAAAATATGGTAGCTTCCCTGGTGCCGACCAACTCGGTCTCTTGTTGATGGCGCGTTCCCGTACCGATATGAGCACAGAAAAACCAACATTCTCCGTAATCTATCCACTCGGTGGTGGCGGTAAAACATTGCCAGGTTACGAAGACCAAACTATCGATAAAACAATTGCACAACACGTTGAGGCTGTAGGTGGCACGATGGTGACACAAGGCAAACCAACTGTATTATTGGCTGTTAATACACCTCTTACTACGAGCACAGGTGAATCTGAAAACTTCGAAAACTTCCCAATGATTTCCAACTCTACAAATGCTTTCGTAGATCGTATTCAACAAGCTGTTGATTCTGGTGTGAATGTAAGCGTTGCAGATATTGCTTTCAATAATGGTGCAGACAATACGTTAGTATCCGCTATGTATAAACGAGATCTGTTGTACAAAATCGGTGCGTATAATGGTTGGAATACAGCAAGTAACACAGTAGGTTACGCTATTGCTCAAGGATTATTGCTTAAATCTATGAGCCCAGAAGGTCATCGTGATATGTTGACGCAACAATATTTGGATAATTGGGCATATCAAGCAAATATCCGTAAAGATATTTATCGTATGCAAGATTCTATCAGAACAGACAATGTTCGTTACTCTGGTGAATTAAATGAACGTCTTGAAAGTTACTTAGGTGAACGCATTCAAGATTTCGCTGAAAAATACCTTAAAATCAATCCTCGTACAGTAAAAGCTACATTCCCATGGGGGCGTCTATTTGAAACGGATATCACTGTTTATGATAAAACAGTGGTACCTCTTGAAAAAGAATTGCGCTTGAAACAAGAAGCTGAAGCAAAAGCTAAGGCTGAAGCAGAAGCTAAGGCTAAAGCAGAAGCGACAGCTAAAGCAAATGGTCAGGTTGTACCAGCTCAATCGGCACAACCTGAAAAAGCTGCAGAGCCTCAAAAAACTGCACCTGAATCTCCTGTAGTTAAACAACCAACTACAGAGTCCCAAGGTCCACGTGTCGTACCGACACCTGCAGCTGCACCTGGTCAATAATGAATAGGGAATGGCTATGAAAAAAGCATTTTTACCGGAAATTACTTATATGCGAGGTCTTTGTATGCTCGGTGTTATCGGCATTCACGTAGGATCTTACGCATTGCAAAATCCTTTTGTAAATTTAGAACTCATCAGCGTGTTAGAAATTCTCTCTCGCTTTGGAGTGCCTGCGTTTTTTTTCCTCTCTGCATTTGGTTTGTTTTATCATACCTCGGTAGAGGGATCATTCTCATATAAGGAATTTATGCACCGCCGCATTCAGGTGGTGCTATTTCCATATATTACGTGGTCCATCTTTTATTTGCTCTATACGGGATTGACGGCGCACAACCTCGGCAATTTACGTCCGGGTCCATTGGCGATAAATCTACTCTTTGGTACCTCTATGTATCATTTGTATTTTATGGTTATTTTGCTATGGTTCTACGTGATGATGCCGTTATGGCGGGCAATGGTGAAAGTCATCCTCAAGCGACCTGTGTTCTGGATGGTGTTATTATTTGTTGTCCAAGTCGCTATTGATTATGTATCATCGTATATGCTTGGCCGTTGGGTAACGGAAAATCTAAGTAATCAGCCGATTCTTAAATATCTTTTCGATATGCGACTCAACTATTGGGTAATTCATTATGTGTGGATTTTCCTTTTAGGTGCTGTATGTGCTGAACGATATGAAACGGTCTGTGAATACATGTGGCGCTATCGTTATCTTTTAGGCGCTAGTGCGGTAGGATCTGTATTATTGATGCTTGGGTCCTATTACTATGTCATGGACGTATGGCATTACACGGTGCTAGAAGCAATTTATACGGTACATCAAATGAGTCCGATGGGTGTTCTTTACACTGGTTTGGGAACGATGTTTAGTTTATTCCTATTCCAAACACTACCTATGAATGTGACTATGGAATCCATTTGGTCTGAGATAGGGGATAAGTCCTATGGCATTTATTTAACACATCCGTTCTGGCTGTTAATCATATCTGCTGTGATGGTTAAATACAATTTCTTGTACACGGTGGTCAATGTTCTCGTTATGTATGCCATGGCGTTGGCATTATCCTATTTGACTACGGTAGGTTTCAATTACTTACCTAAGTCTATTCGTAAATTTGTACTGGGGCACTAGTGTAGGATGCAAACTATTGTTTTCTGAGAGTCTTAATTGGTATT
>CAMUQE010000030.1 GCA_947096075.1 Veillonella parvula
ATAATCATTACTAACAACGGCCATGCCTGTCAAACCATTAAGTCCAGTCCCTCTAATGAGATGAGCTAAGATTGACTCGGCTTGGTCATCTTTATGATGAGCTACTGCAATATAGTCATACCTCTCAGACTGTGCTATGTCGGTCAGCCATTGATATCGAACTTGGCGACCTATAGTTTCCTCTGATAGTTTTTGCGCTTCACTCAATTTAGGCACATCAACGGTAGCCGTATAAAATGGCAGCCCTAGTATTTCCACTTGGTTTCGTAACCATAGAACCTCATCCTTGCTTTCAGAACGAATACAATGATCTACAATAGCAACTCCCAGCTCATACGCCGTGTGACGATGTGTGGCAATATCTTGCAATAAATGCAATAAAGCCATCGAATCAGGACCACCAGAACAAGCTACCAAGATACGACTATTCTCAGGAAATATATCATGTAATTTTAAAGTGTGATTAACGGTTCGAATGAGTGCTTTCACATTCACGGGCTATCTCCTCCATACCATCTTGATCGCTCACAAATACATGAGGGACCTCATAGGAATCCATAAAGGACGTTAAAATCTCCGAACCAGCAACGATGATGTCGGCACGACCTGCCGGTAAACCTTTCACTTGTAATCTCTCATCACGACTCATATAGCGCAGTTTCATAATGATACCTTCTACAGTTTCACGGCTCAATTTATGGCCTTGCACCTTTGCACCATCATAGTGGTCTAAGCCTAAATCAATAGCAGCCAAAGTTGTTAGGGTGCCACCAATACCGATAAATTCACCAAATTCACCTTCAATCATCATCGGATCCCAAAGGAAACGGGTTTCCTCCCACACTCGTTGAGGCCCTTCATCAGATATAGATTGAAGGCGTACTGCTCCCACAGGATAAGAACGACTCCAGTACACTCCATTTTTGTTACCTAATGCAAGCTCTGTACTACCTCCACCAATATCGATGGTCGTGTAATGACGTCCATCATCTAATTGATTTCCTAAAGCGCCATAAAAGCCATAAATAGCCTCTTCATCACCAGATAAAATCCGCCATTCCATAGGACAATACTCACTAATACGTTCCATAAATGCAAGTCCATTAGCCGCTTCACGAACAGCACTCGTAGCAAAACCAAAGTAATAGTCAGCACCGTATTCATTTGCTATTTTTTTTATATCCGTAAAGGCCTGATAGGATGCTTCCATGGATTCAGCTCGCAAGGTACCATCTGTATTTCGTTGACCTAAACGGGTAGTCCACAACTGCTTAGGCTCATAACGCCACTCGTTATTCTCATAGGTAGCCAATAATAAACGTACTGAATTAGAGCCAATATCGATAATTGCTAACTTCATAATCGCTCCTTACATATACATAGCATTCTCCTAATACTATTATAGCGTTAATACTCTATACATAAGTAAAGAGATGGCGGAATGCCATCTCTCACTATTAATCTCGACGACCGCCTCGGCCTCCGCGTTTTCCTTCGGTATTGCGTTTTAAATCGTGTAATCGTTCATTACTATCGCGCAAGAATGATTTCATCTTCGCTTCGAAAGACTCTATACTTTGTTTCGATTGAACACGATGAGGACGTTTTTTTTCGTCCATACCCTCTTTAGGTTGTGTTTGACGAATGGAAAGGCCAATTTTATTACCATCAATGGATAAAACCTTAACCTTTACCGGATCCTCAACCTTTAAAAGGGTATTAATATCTTCGACATACCCATGAGCTACTTCAGAAATATGAACTAACCCCGTTTGTTTTTCTCCTAAATCAACAAATACGCCGAATTTTGTAATACCTGATACGGTACCATCAATAATGTTACCAACTTCGATTGCCATGCAACCTCCTAATTAATGCGGAAACCTTAAACTACAAACTAATGCGAAGCAAAAAATAATAAAGTATAACCTATTTTACATATGGTACTTCACCAGGTTTTACCAATCCTAGCTCCTCACGAGCAACCCCTTCTATGGTCCTTGGATCTTGTAACCTGGCCTTTTCCTGTTCTAACTCTTCATTTCGCTGCTGTAACTCTTGCAATTGTTGCTCTATATGTTGTTTTTCTTGATATACAGCCACCAAGCGATAAGCCTGCCCTAACAGTAACAGCACCATAATCCCTATGCCAATTCGCTTAATCCACATGAGGATAATACGCTGATCCTGTGCTTTGCGATTAGGACGAACCCGTTTGCGCGGCCTTTTTGGGCGTTGTACTTCCATAATGTCCTGAGTCATAATGTCCCCCAAATATTCATCATCTGTATACTGTCATTTTTAGATTATACCACATAACAGAGCTTGGGACTAAAGAAAATTACAGATATGTCTCATTAAGAACAATAACATAAATCCGTATAAATTTAAAACTCCATACGCAATTTTAGCTTTTTATACACGAAAGTAAACATCCACTTACATAGACTCAGCCTTTACAACATGTTCACGAATGACAGCACAAGAAGTTTTAAATAAGGCTAGCTCTTCATTGGTTAGTTGCAGTTCAAAAACATCTTCGATACCATCTTTACCAATAACAGCAGGAGTAGATGCAAATATTCCTTCTTCTCCATATTGTCCATCTAAATAACAGGAGCAAGGCAATACCTTCTTTTCGTCATGAAATACAGCGCGGATTAATTCTGTGGTAGCACTAGCAATCCCAAATTCCGTAGATCCCTTACCTGCTAGTACATGATAGCCACCAATTTTAACATCATCTAGTGTTTTTGCATGGTCAAGTTCAGGAAATCTATGGGGTAGCTCTCGATGTAATTCTAAAAGTGGTTTCCCTTGTACACAAATATGGGACCATGGCACCATAGCACTACCTCCATGTTCACCTAAGCAGTAGGCTGTAATAGAGCGATTACTAATAGTAAAGATATGCGCTAATTCTTTTTGCAATCTAGCTGAATCTAGAGCTGTTCCCGTTGAAATGATGCGTTTAGGATTCCACTCAAGATGTTTACATAAATAGGTAGCTACCACATCAGCGGGATTAGAAATCGAAATGATAAAGCCTTTGAAGCAAGATTGCTTGATACGTGGAATAACATCTTTAAGTACAGCTACGGTTTCACCAAGACTCTCGAGCCGATCTTGATACAAATTCGGCAAAGGTCCCGCACTAAAAACGAGAATATCACAATCTCCACATTCTTCAATAGGACCTGATGTAGCAGTTACTTGATGTGGAATATAGCTAACGGCATCATTAATATCCATAGCTTGCGCTTGAGCTTTTTTCTCGTCAATATCCATCATATATAATTCATCAACCTCACCTTGTAAGGATAAAGAAAATGCTACATGAGAGCCTACATGTCCAGTACCAATAATACCTACCTTGCGTAACTTCATAAGAGCCTCCATACCTTAGCATAAAACGATAACATATCCTCAAATGCCAATTATTTAAATCACGTATATCCGTATATGATTTACCTTAATAGAATCATAACTCATTTAAATTCATCTCATCCAAATTGAGTGGGAACAAATCTTTTCCTTCCATCGCTTGAGGAGATTTTTCTAAATATTGTTTACGCATGGACCATAAGATATCCAAATCCTTAGGATCTAATTTAGATAAAGCATATATCATAGTAAAATCAGAACCATAATGCCCACGTAAACTATCAGGCACACGCTTAGAACCTTCACCACTAATGCGATTATTAAAAAAACCTTGGATACGACGATTATCTAAATCTATAATAATAAAACCTGATCCATCATACACATATAATGTATGATTAACACGTTTTAATGCACGTACTGTATTCGTAATAAAATACTGGTCCTTCAAATCGATGAGAGACGACTCATACCCAGAATGGTAAAAGTCACCATAATAATGGGCCCCTCCATCTGTATAGTCCAACAAACTTTTAAATTCGTCTTGCTCATCATTACTGAAATCAGACAATGCTTTTACCGTTGTTACATTCCGTAAGCCTCGTTGGTAATCATCCGATTTAGGAGGTTCTATATGTTGCCCTCTAAAGGTTATGGGCATCAAGCGAAGTGTATTATCAGATAAATTATAAATCCCTAGTCCTTCATAACCTAAGAAGTACACTTGTGAGCCACTGGTTTTCATTGCTAATATTCGTTTTGAAATAATGGCATCACTAGAATTAACCAGTGTATGCGCTTCTGGATCAATACGTACTGTTTTGCTATCATAATTTGCCCCTACAGCAAGCCAGTAAGATATGCCCATTATAATAAGTGCCAGTACAAATAATCCAATACATTTTATATTCATCTACGCTCTCCATGACTCCCCAATCATAAAACGTAAAAGTATGCGTACAATATGTATCGTGTTTACAATGTATCTAACATTAGCTTATATACGATTCTAGCTTATACATCCAATTGAGATAATCGGTCGGCAACCTTAACCCCTTTATATGTGAAAGTTGGTAACAGCTGAGATAGCGGTTCTAGTACAAAATTACGATTCCAAAAATGAGGATGCGGTATCACAAGACTTTCATCACACAGAGAAATCATTTTCCCCTCTGTATCGTACACTAAAATAATATCCAAATCTAATGTGCGAGGGCCCCAATGAATCAATCGTTTTCGTCCAGCCGCCTGCTCTAATTGCTGAATAAGGCTGAGCATTTGATGTGGTCCTAGAGTGCTTTCACAAGACCATACGCCATTAACAAAGGTATCTTGTTCCGTATATCCCCACGGCTCAGTTTCAATAAGAGCAGAAGCGACTAACTTAGAAACTCCCTCATGTTGTTGCAAGGATTGAAAAGCAGAGTTAATATAGCCCCTCTTGTCCCCCATATTCGAGCCTACACTGATGTAATAGGTATACATCAAATTTGTCCCCTTGTGGTTACTACTTCAACAAAATCTAAAATACCTGAAATCGGTACAGATGGTTTACGCACAGTTACAGACAACCCAACAATACCTTGATAATGTTGGTACAAAGAATCAGCGATAAGCGCCCCCAAGCGCTCTAGAAGATTATGCTTCTCACCCGTCATGATAGACTCTACAATCTCGTATACCTCTACATAATTGATGGAATCCTCTAATTGATCACTTTGACCAGCCTTTGTTAGATCAGTTATTATTTCTACGTCTACAAAAAATCGTTGGCCTTGCTCTTGTTCGGATGCCAAGTTGCCATGGTAGCCATAGAACGCTATATTTTTTAAAACGATTTTATCCATTATTCACCTCGTAATAGGCCATCCGCTACAGCTAAGGCGCGTTTATGCATTTTCACATTGTGAACACGAACCATGTCGATGCCTTGGAATACGCCTGTAATACAAGCAGCAACGGTACCTTCATCGCGTTCTTCCGGTGGTAATCCACCTAACATAGATCCGATGAAACGCTTGCGGCTCGGAGCAAGCAAAACAGGATATTCATGAGCTGTTAGCTCACCTAAACGCTGCATAACTTCAATATTTTGCTCTTCGGTTTTTCCAAAACCAATACCTGGATCAAGCCAGATTTGTTGAGGAGTTATTCCCTCCTTTAAGGCTTTATCGATAGCACAGAAGAAGAATGCTTTCATATCTTCAATGATATCACCATAATTTGTATCATTGCTGTTATGCATGATAATAACAGGTACATTATATTTAGCCGCTACCGCTGCCATATCAGGATCATAATGTAATCCCCATACATCATTTAAAATATGTGCCCCTTTAGAGAAAGCATATTCTGCAGTTTTAGCATGATATGTGTCAATAGATACAGGAACTGTAGAGGCCTGTAAGACAGGCTCTATTAATAGAGACAAGCGTTCTATTTCCTCGTCTGCGGTCAAAGGTGTAGAACCTGGGCGTGTAGATTCAACGCCTAAATCGATAATATCTGCACCATCTTCAATCATTTGCTTTACATGCGCTGCTGCTGTTTCTGGTGTGTTGAATTGACCTCCATCAGAGAAGGAGTCAGGTGTACCATTCAGTATGCCCATAATAAGGGTTCGATCGCACAAAGATAAACTTTTGCCATCATTCCATGTATAATTTCTACGTTTAAACATTTACCTGTCCTCCGCCTAACATTGCCAACGCTTCATCTCTTAATGTGCCCTTTTCGGCTAATACGCCTCGGCTTTCTAATGTAATAACCTTTGAATCTTGCTGCATGGTACCTTTGATGAGCATACACAACTGAGTCGATGTAATGCGTACAAATACGCCATGAGCGGATAAATCATTCATAATAGCATCAGCTAATTCAGATGCTAACCGCTCTTGTAATTGCGGTCTACGGCTAAGGATATTCACGATATCTTGAAACTTACTAAGTCCTGCCACACATCCATCCTTTGGTTGGTACACGATATCTACGGTACCAAAGAAAGGCAATAAATGATGCTCACACATGGAGTAAAAAGGAATCCCTGTAACTGCTACGAGACCTTTATAGTCTGTGCTGAAAGTCTCTCCCCATGCAGCTTTCGTGTCTAATCCTACTCCGCTGAATAGTTCACTATATAATTCTGTTACACGACTTGGTGTCTTCTCTAATTCTGGTGCCTCTGTATCAACAGATAAAGCCTCTAAAAATTGCTTTATCCCGTCCTTTGCACGTTGATTCATCGGTCCTCCTAAACGATCTTTGTCGTCCAATCCTCAATATTCCAAATATCCGTAACCCAACCTTGATAAAATTCGGGCTCATGACTAACTAGTACAATCGTACCTTTAAAATCACGCAATGCTCGGCTCAGCTCTTCCTTCGCATATATGTCTAAATGGTTGGTCGGTTCGTCTAGCACCAACACATTGTACTTATTCTGCATGAGCTTACATAAGCGAACCTTTGCATTCTCACCACCAGATAATACGCGCATTTGAGACGTAATATGTTCATTAGTAAGGCCACAACGAGCTAATGCTGCACGCACCTCTGCATTGGTCATAGCTGGATATTCGTTCCAAATATAGTCTAACGCTGTTTCAGAATTGGATGGCGTATCCTCTTGGGCAAAATAACCTACTTGTAAGAACTCACCTTTTACCAACTCACCACTAATAGGCTTCAATAAACCTAAGATAGTTTTTAACAACGTAGTTTTACCTAGACCATTGACACCGCGAATAGCGATCTTTTTATTTCTTTCAATTTGAAAGTCTACTGGTCTAGTTAATGGTTCATCATAACCTAATTGCAATCCGAAAGCCTCTACGATAAAGCGACTTGGCGTACGGCCTTCTTTAAAACCAAAGCTAGGTTTAATATACTCTTTTGGTTTTTCCAAGATTTCCATCTTCTCTAAGCGTTTAGCGCGAGAGTTCGCCATACCGCGCGTAGCTACACGAGCTTTATTGCGTTGGATAAAGTCTTCCATACGCTCAATTTCTTGCTGTTGACGTTCATACGCCTTAGCAACTTGCGCTTTTTTCACCTCGTAAGCAGCTTGGAACTGATGATAATCACCGGTATAACGCGTAAGCACCGCTTGTTCGATATGGTAAATAACATTGACTACGGAATTTAAAAACTCCATATCATGAGAAATCAAGATGAATGCATTTTCGTAATTTTGCAAATAGTTTTGCAACCATTGAATATGCTCCACATCAAGATAGTTTGTAGGTTCATCCAACAATAAAATAGTCGGTTTCTCTAGTAAAAGCTTTGTGAGCAAAACCTTTGTGCGTTGACCACCACTGAGCTCTGTTACATCTCGGTCCAAGCCGATATCCACAAGGCCCAAGCCTGCAGCCGTACGCTCAATAACCGCATCAATTTCATAGAACCCACGTTGCTCTAGAATCTCTTGCCACTCCCCAACTTGCTCGAGAAGCTTATTCATTTCATCTTCGGATACATCGCCCATGCGATTGTACGCATCATTAATGTTTTGCTCCATCACGAATAAATCGTCAAAAGCGCGCTGTAACACATCGCGGATGGTCATGCCCTTTTCAAGAACAGCATGTTGATCCAAATAACCAACAGTTACCTGATTAGACCATTCAATTTTCCCTTCATCAGGCGGCAATTTATCTGTAATGATATTAAGAAACGTAGATTTACCTTCACCATTAGCACCAATGAGGCCAACATGTTCACCTTTTAGCAAGCGGAATGATGCATCATCTAAAATTTGTCGCGCTCCAAAACCATGGGTTACATTTGAAACGGTTAAAACACTCATATCTATCTCCACCGGAATAAAAGCCGTCTTGTAGAAGACGGCTTGTTTCATACTTACTTAAATATTATATCTATTGTACCTTTTTGACCTCTATATGTCAAAACTTAGGCATCACTTAGCAAGGCATATCGCAAGGCTACAACAGCCATAATTTTAGCTCCCTTAATAGCTTGTGCCAATCCATAGTCAGAACCTGCTGCACAAGTGAATTCTGGCGTATGCGCCTCCAATCCCAAACCAATTTGCAACGTAGGCTGCGCCGTAGGTACTTCATAGGACACATTACCTACATCAGTACTACCATCAGCCTCATCATCAGGCAATATACGAGGTGCCTCACCGAACTCAGTCATCACATCCTTAAAGAGATCTAATAGTTTTTTATCTTGACGCATATCCTTGAAGAGCGGTTCATAGTGGTGCATCTCAACTCGAGCTCCATAGGATAAACCGATTTCTTGAGCCGCCTCTTTGATAGCCGGCAAAATAATACCTTCTAAATCATCCACCGTACGCCCTCGTACAGTCATGCGAATCGTAGCCTTAGGAGTTACTACATTTGGTGCCGTACCAGCTTCGGTAAATATAGCACCTACAATAGCACCTTTAGGGAAGGTTTTCTTTAACTCTTTAACCCTTTGATAAATATCTACAGCACAATCTAAGGCATTGATACCAGAGTCAGTGAGTGATGCTATATGACAGGAACGCCCATGGAAGGTAACCTCTAGGGGATGTGTCGCTAAGGATGTGCCCCCCACCTCATTTTCACCGCCAGGATGAATAATAAGCGCCGCCTCATAGCCCTTAAATAAACCAGTCTCTGCCATATATACCTTACCACCAATAGTTTCCTCTGCAGGACAACCAAAGAAAGTCGTCCCCCAATCCTGTGGCGCACTTTGACTGAAAGCAACAGCAGCACCTAAGCTCATCATGGCAATAAGATTATGACCACAACCATGACCGAGCTCAGGTAAGGCGTCATATTCTCCTAAGAATGCAATTTTATATTTAGCATTACCTCTATAGTCGGCTCTCAACGCGGTTTGTAACTCACGTATATCGGCGAGACCTACTTGAGATATAAAATTCTGTTTTTCTAAGAATTGGTGAATCACCTTTACTGCTTTATACTCATTCAAGCCCAATTCTGGATTATCGTGTAAATATAAGGAAACAGCACGTAATTCCTGCGCCATACTATCTATGATGGCACAGGCACGAGCCTCTCGTTCTTGTAGTGTCATAACTCCCCTTATTATTATCTAATATCATTATTACCTAATATCTTTGTAACTACTATTTTTATCTAATATCTGTGTATTTGTTTGTCTGTTAACTAAATTCGTTCACCTAAAAGCTCTTATCTATTTCGTATAAGGATGAACGATGATGGTATTAGAAATATATCTAAAGCTAATCGTCGCTCCTAGTGGTAAGGTTTGATGTGGTGAACCATGGCCTGTTGGCACATAACACACAAAAGGATCTGATAATTCTGGATTTCTATTTTCCTCCATGTAGCGCAATGCTTCATAACCTACGTCATAATCACGTTCATCTTCATCGCCTTCACAATCTGTAAAGGTGCCAATCACTAATCCTTTAATGCGACTCAACAAACCACTAAGGCGAAATTGTTGTAACATACGATCCAGCTTATAAGGAGCCTCGCCTACATCTTCAATAAATAGTAAGGTATCCTCCCAGGATTCATCCTCTAAAAAGTAAGATGTTCCTGACAGAACGGATAATATCGTCATATTACCACCACGCAAAATCCCTTCACCTAGCTTGGTACCAATCGCACCTCTAGGAGGTTCTGGCAAAGGTTCTATAACTTTTAATTTACCTTCTAAAACATTAAATAAGGCATCAATATCTACCTTACGTTCTGCTTTAAAATCTACCCCCATAGGTCCATGATACGTGATAAGGCGACTATATCGATTGATAGCCATGTGGAGCGCCGTACAATCACTGTATCCAACAAAAGCCTTACGATACTTGCGAACCGCTTTATAATCCAGTCGTTCTAAATAGCGCATCGTACCATAACCACCCCGTAAAGCGAGCACCGCATCACAAGGGGCTGTAGTCATCATGTATTGAAACTCTGCGGCTTGCTCCTCAGGTGTGCCTCCATATAGCCCCTTTCGGCTTGCACTTTCACCCACAAGCACCTTATAGCCTTTAGCCTTACAAATTTCTTCTATTCTATGTAAATCTTCATCGCCAGCACTAGCAGGTGCCATAATACCTATGGTCATGCCCGGTGCCAAACGTTTTGGTTCAATCCAGTCCATATTTCCTCATAAAATACAACAAAAGACGTACATCAGGTGTACGTCTTAAGTGTATCTTATTTGTATGCTTTTTTAAAGTCAACAAGGCCCAATGTGGTCCAGAAATAATTTTGAATTGTTCCGTTTGTTACATATGGTTGTGTTGTAAAGTACAACGGCATAACAAGAGATTCATCAAAGATCATTTTTTCTGCTTCATGCATCAACGCATCACGAGCAGCCCCATTTGGAGTTGTACGAATGCGAGCAATCAACTCATTATACTCATCACTATGGTACTGTCCATCATTATCTTCAGCAGAGAATACCTCTAAGAAGTTTTGTGGATCGCTATAATCAGCAACCCAAGAAGCCCGCGCAACTTGGTACTTACCAGCTTCACGGTCTGCTAAGAATACCTTTGTCTCTTGATTTTGTAAGCGTACATCTGCACCAAATGCATTTATCCAAGCATCTTGAATCGCTTCTGCAATAGCTTTATGTAATTCACTTGTATTATACAAAATCGTAATTTGTGGCAATGGACGATTCTTACCATAGCCAGCCTCTTTAAGGATTTCCTTGGCTTGCTCTACATCTTCGTATACGAGATAACTACCAGCTTCACGGAAGTCTTCACGGCCATTGCTTTCGAGCATACCATATGGTACAAACGCATAAGCTGGTTCTTTACCTCCTCTAACAATATTATTAACAATGTTAGCACGGTTGATAACCATAGAAAAGGCTTTACGCACATTTGGATCTGTGAAAGGTTCTGCTTTCACATTGAATACGTAATAGTAGTTACCAAGCATAGGGCCAATATGTAATAGGCCTGCTTCTTCTAAACGTTTTTGATCCGCTACAGGAGGCTCAACAGTCATATCAGCTTCGCCACCTTCAACTAAGGTGAGACGCGTACTTTGGGACTCACTAATAGGCCAATTCATTTTCTCTGTTTTCACAGATTCTGCGTCCCAATAATTTGGATCCTTGATGAAATCCATTTCCCCATTATGCTTCCAAGAAAGCAAACGGTATGGACCATTGGATACTATAGTTTCCGCATTAGCTGCCCAATTTTCATGAGCCTCTACTGCTTTTTTGCTCACTGGATAATAGCTATGAGACGCTAATAGTTTCAAGAAATAAGCTGTTGGATTTTCTAAGGTAACTACCAATGTATCCTCATCAGTAGCCTTAACACCAACCTCTTCAGCCGTGGCTTTGCCAGTATTAAAGGCTTCGCCATTTTTCAATACATATAGCATGTATGCATTGTCCGCATGGACTTCAGGGTCTAATACGCGTTTCCAAGCATATTCAAAGTCATAAGCCGTCAAAGGCTCTCCATTAGACCATTTCAAATTAGGTCGTAAGTGGAAGGTATACTCACGGCCATCATCGGAGATTTCCCAATTTTTAGCAAGTGCTGCTTCTGGTTCACTTTCATCATTCAAACGAACTAGACCATCGAATAATTGAAGTTGAACCGTAGCCTCCGGAGAGGTAGTAGACTTTGCGGGATCCAATGTGGATGGTTCCTGCTCAATAACATAGCGGATTGTGTGTTCATCGATTGGTTGAACACCACGAGGGTACCCAAATACAAATAAGAGTACGCTCACCCCTAGAGCGAGGACCATGAATTTTAACAAGTTTCGTTTATCCATCATGGCAATGCTTCCTCTACAAATTCTTTCATGATGCGCCCAACTTGAGCGCCTAACTCTTTACCTCGGTCATTATCGATATCGCTCATTAAAAGAATAAAGCAAAAATGACCTCTAAATGTTTCTATTACACCCCCATCATGCTCTACGCGATCAAGGGATCCTGTTTTATGGTGAAAGCGTATGCCTTCTCCCCAGTAAAATGGTAAGATATCACGGAATTGTTGGCGACCTAAAATATTCCACATTTCTCGGCCATAAGCATCTCTATCACGACATTCAAAAATATGTTTATACAGACGAGCTAGCGACATGGCTGTAACGTAATTATCACGCCCTTCAACCAAGGCGTTAAGGTCCATCATCATGCGATTAAGCTCCATCTCATCTAGGCCAAGCTTTTCCGCTCGTGCATTGATATTTTCCATTCCAAGCACTGTGATGAGTAGATTTGTCGCAATATTATCACTAAGAACCATCATGAGACGGCACAACTCAAGATAGGTAAAACTATGTTTACCTACTAACTCTTGTAGTGCACCGCCACCCTCAACGCGTGGAGTTCTAGATAAAGGAACGGTATCATTAATGTCCAATTGCTCAGTACGAGCTAAATGAAAGACATATTCCATGATGAGTACCTTAATTAAACTCGCACTAGAATGTACAGTATTTTCACCTCTAGCTGCGATGAGTGTTGGTTCCTCTTCATCATCGAATTGTAACACTGCATAAGATATATTTCCTGCTGGAGCCAATTCTTTAATGACTGTATCTAGTTGATGTTCCAGGGACTTGCCAACAATTAGTTTTTCCATACTATTCTCCCATTATATGTGCCAGCATGCGATGCGGCGATCAGCCCAGTCTCGAAGTGGTGGACGTTCTGTAAAGCAACGCCCTTCCGCTTCTGGGCATCGACCACTAAACAAACAGCCTTTTGGCGGTTCTAGTGGATTTGGTGGATCCCCTTTAAGAGGTGCCCCAATTGGTGCATGTGGCATAACTGGACCATTTAGGGCCGTCAATGCACGGGTATATGGATGTTGTGGAAATTCATATAAGTCCAATGCAGGACCTTCTTCCATAACAGCTCCTAAATACATAACAACCATGCGATGACTAATGTAACGCACCATGTTTAAATCATGAGAAATAAAGAGGTACGAAATACCATGCTGTTCTTGTAAACGTTCAAGTAATGTCATAATTTGTACTTGAATCGACACATCTAACGCAGAAATCGGCTCATCACAGATGATACATTGAGGCTGCATAATAAGAGCCCGTGCAATGCCGATACGTTGACGTTGACCACCAGATAATTCATGAGCATAACGCTCACCAAATGACATATTTAAGCCAACTTGGTCAAGCACTTCTTTTACGCGAATAACTCGATCCCGAGGTGTGTACTTCGGATCCAATTCTAAAGGCTCCTCTAAAATCGCATTAACCGTAAGTCGTGGATTAAGGGATGCATAAGGATTTTGGAATACCATTTGCATCACTGGATGTACAGCCTTTCTATCTACATAAGGATTGATATGTTGACCATTCATATAAATAGAACCAGATGTAGCTTGATGTAATCCCATCAAGGTATAACCAAATGTAGATTTACCACATCCAGATTCACCTACGATACCAAGGGTTTCCCCTGGTGATTGATATAGGCTCACGCCTTGTACAGCGTGTACTGTTTGTTTTGGCTTAAATAAGCCGCCTGACAGGGTGAACTCTTTAACGAGATTGTCAGTCTCCCATACGTAACTCATTAAAGTCCCTCCAACTTAGCTAACCAACATGTAAACTGGTGACTTTCACCAACATTTGTAACCATCGGAACCCGATTACCACAAATTCGCATAGCCCACTTACAACGAGGATTAAAAGCGCATCCACGTGGTAAATCAAATAAATCAGGAGGTTGACCTTCAACTGCCTTCAGTTCACCATGCCATTTACCTTGTGGCAATGCAAGCAATAGCCCCAATGTATATGGGTGACGAGGTTCGCTAAAGATACCATCTACCGTAGCAGACTCAACACATTTACCTGCGTACATAACCATAACACGATCGCAAATTTGAGCGATAACACGTAAGTTGTGAGAAATAAAGATGATACCAATGCCAGCCTCTACGGCTAACGTTTGCATAAGGCGCAAAATTTGTGCCTCTGTAGTAATATCAAGAGCTGTTGTGGGCTCATCACAAATCAAAATCTTAGGACGACCGGCTACTGCCATAGCGATACATACGCGTTGACGCATACCGCCACTCAACTCATGAGGATATTGAGACAAACGTCGTTCCGGTGTAGATAGGCCCATCTTCTTCAACAAATCGATGGCAATGGCCCTTTCATCGTAATCTTCACCATACGCATTTGTACGATGGATAGCCTCATACATTTGCTCCCCAATCGTCATGATAGGATTCAAAGAGGTCATAGGATCTTGGAACACCATGGCAACCGTGGTACCACGAAGTTCATTCCAATCATCTTCAGTAAATCCAAGACAATCGTGACCATCAATCATAAATGTATCCGCTTTAATTTTAGTTTTACTATATGGCAATAAGCCCATTAAAGAGTTAACTAAAACGGATTTACCACATCCAGATTCACCTACAATACCTAATATCTCACCACGCTGTAAGGAAATATCTTGATTGCGAATAACTCGCAACGGACCTTGGAAGGTATTGATGGTAATGGATACATTACGCACATCAACAATAGCGTTATTCATTATCTATCTCCTTCCTTAGGGTCTAATACATTGCGCAAGCCATCGCCAAGGAAAGCGAAACCAAGCATGGTAACACTAATAGCAACAGCTGGGAAAATCAATTGGAATGGATAGGAGCGCATGCTACTAATCCCTTCAGAAGCTAATACGCCCCAGCTCGCCATAGGTGCATTTACACCTAAGCCGATAAAACTAAGGAATGCTTCTGTAAAAATTGCCTCTGGAATAGCCAATGTTAAAGTAATAATGATAGGCCCTACACAGTTTGGCAAAATATGACGCAATAAAATGCGATGTTTCGGAATACCCATGGCTTCTGCTGCGATGATGTATTCTTCGTTTTTAACTTTCAAAATTTGGCTACGTACAATACGGGCCATATTAAGCCAATACGCAATACCTAATGCTACAAAAATAGATATAAGACCGGGTCCAAGTACAACCATCAACAAGATAACATATAGTAAAAGTGGAATGCCGTACAAAACATCTACAATGCCCATCATGATACGGTCTACTTTACCACCCATATAACCTGCAATACCGCCATAGGCAACGCCGATTACAAGGTTGATGAAAGCTGCCACAAAACCAATGGTTAAGGAAATACGCGCACCATACATAACACGCGTATAAATATCACGGCCCAATGTGTCCGTACCAAACCAATGACTAAAGCTTGGACTTTGGTTCGCATCGATTAAAGATTGATCCGCATATGTATAAGGTGAAATAAGTGGCCCTAAGATAGCGAGTACAATCATAACTAAGATGATGCTCGCCCCGACTACGGCCAAACGATTTACCTTAAATCGCTCCCATTTACTAGGACGCTTTATAAAACTAGTAATTTCTTCTTGAGGGGCCCGTTCAATAGGTAAAAAGTCTTCCTTATTCATCTGTCCCCTCCTCTGTTGTAACGCGTGGATCGATTAATGGATAAATCATATCCACCAAAATATTAAGAAATACCACAAGAGCACTATAGAAAATTGTAATACCAAGAATAACTGTATAATCACGGTTATAAATTGATGTTACAAAATACTGACCTAACCCGGGAATCGCAAAAATCGTTTCAACGATAAAGCTACCTGTTAACAAGCTAGCTGCCAATGGGCCTAAGTATGTAATAACTGGCAAAATCGCATTGCCTAGTGCATGACGAGTCAAAATCGTCCAAGAACCTAGACCTTTTGCACGAGCTGTACGAATGTATTCTTGTTGATACACATCAAGTAAACCACTACGCGTTAAACGAGCAATAAAGGCCATCGGTTGCGCTGCCAATGTCAACACAGGCAACACCAT
>CAMUQE010000031.1 GCA_947096075.1 Veillonella parvula
CATCCGTGTTGCTGCAAATGACAAGATTTTACTCTTATTTAGGGTTGAATAAAATTTACATAAGGTATACAATACAAGTGTAAAAGTATTTTTTTATTTTAGGTGGGACGGATTTTGTTCACATGGGACGAAAAACGATTCATGCAATCCAAACGGGTAAAGGAGGGACCCGATGAACGAATTTCTAATGATATGTGAACGTATTGTTCCTGAAATTGTTAGCGTATTGAAGGAGCGATACAAAATACTAAACCACCTTGTTTATGAAGAGCCTATAGGCCGTAGGACATTAGCTACTGCAACGGACCTTCCTGAGCGAACCGTACGAAGTCATATTGAGTTAATGCGTGCTAATGGTCTTGTAGACATTTATAAACCAGGGATTTTTCTCACTGATGAGGGACATGCAATTGTTCCAAAGTTGCGAAATTTTTTAAATGAATTAGATCGTATTAACGAGCTAGAACATCGATTGACTGAAGCACTTCATATCGATAGGGTTATCATCACTCCTACTGAAGGAACCTTGATGGTTAAAAAGTTAGGTTTTGCAGCAGCAAAGCTATTACAGGAATTATTAGAGCCTGACTCTGTAGTCGCCATCAGTGGTGGCAGTACAATGGCTGCAGTAGCTGAAGAGATGCCAGTATTACCATTTAATCCTATTGTTGTACCTGCCCGGGGTGGCGTTGGTGAGGTAGTGGAGTACCAAGCTAATGTAATCGCTTCTGTGTTAGCTGAAAGACTTCGCGGGTCCTATAAGATGCTCCATTTACCTGATGGACTTTCACAAGACTCATTACATATGCTCATGACTTGTGAACCGCAAATTAAAGAAATTGGAGATCTCATTAGTAGGACTGACGTACTATTATTTGGTATTGGTACTGCAATGCGCATGGCAGATCAGCGCCATATTGCTGATGATGTGCGTAAGCAGTTGATAGATAATCATGCGGTAGGTGAAGCACTTGGTCAATATTGTGACATTGAGGGTAAGTTAATTTATTCTACTAATAATATTGGTTTATCACTTCCCGATGTAGCAAAGGTTCCCAATGTTATTGCTGTAGCTGGTGGACAAGAAAAAGCGAGCGCTATCATAGGTGTGATGCGAGCTTGTCGCAAAGGTATACTCATCATCGATGAGCAAGCAGCGGAGGGGATGCGTCAATTGTTACAAATTTCTGCCTTATAGGCGAATTAGTAGTTATACATTTTAAATTGAAATTTAGTTAGAATATTTTTTGTTATTAGGAGGATTTAACAATGGCAGTAAAAGTTGGTATTAACGGTTTTGGTCGTATTGGCAAATGTGTAGTTCGCGCAGCGATTAATAATCCTGACGTTGAGGTTGTAGCAATTAATGCAACTGGTGATAATGAAGGTACTGCATTATTGTTAAAATACGACTCTGTACACGGTACAATTCCTAACGAAGTAACATTCGACGAAGAAAATATCTATGTTGATGGCAAAAAAATCCGCGTATTCCATGACCGCGATGCTTCCAAATTACCTTGGTCTGAAGAAGGCGTAGAAATCGTAATTGAATGTACAGGTAAATATCGCGATGCAGAAGAAGCAAAAGTTCATTTAGAACAACCTACAGTTAAAAAGGTATTGATTTCTGCACCTGGTAAAAATGAAGACTTAACTATGGTTATGGGTGTTAACCAAGATATGTACGATCCTGCAAAACACCATATCATCTCCAATGCATCTTGCACAACAAACTGTTTGGCTCCATTCGCTAAAGTATTATGCGATGAATTCGGTATTAAACGCGGCATGATGACTACTATTCATTCCTATACAAATGACCAAAAAATTCTTGATGCACG
The DNA here is from genome assembly GCA_947096075.1 of Veillonella parvula. Taxonomy (GTDB): domain Bacteria; phylum Bacillota; class Negativicutes; order Veillonellales; family Veillonellaceae; genus Veillonella; species Veillonella parvula_C. The sequence goes on from CAMUQE010000031.1 coordinate 1,845, forward strand.
TCATAAAGACCCTCGTCGTGCTCGTGCAGCTGCTATGTCCATCATCCCTACAACTACTGGTGCAGCAAAAGCTGTTGCTAAAGTATTGCCTCAATTAAAAGGTAAATTAGATGGCTTCGCATTGCGCGTTCCAACTCCAGACGTATCTGCTACAGATCTTGTTTGCGAACTTGAAAAACCTGCTACTAAAGAAGAAATAAATGAAGCATTCCGCAAAGCAGCTGCTGGCGAATTAAAAGGTATCTTAGGTGTATCTGATGTGCCATTAGTATCTTGTGACTTTAGCTCCGATCCACGTAGCTCCATTGTTGACGCTGATTTAACAATGGTTATGGATGGCAATATGGTAAAAGTTGTTTCTTGGTATGATAACGAATGGGGTTACTCCGAACGTCTTATCGACATGGCCGCATTTATAGCAAGCAAAGGCTTATAATCAGGAGGCTTTAATGAAACAAACAATTGAAGGTTTACAAGTAGCTAATAAAACAGTATTTGTTCGTGTTGATTTTAATGTTCCTATGAAAGACGGTGTCATCACTGATGACACTCGTATTCGTAGTGCATTACCTACTATCAATTACTTAATCGAAAAAGGGGCAAAGGTTATCCTTGCTTCTCACTTTGGTCGTCCTAAGGGAGAACGCAAACCAGAAATGTCTTTGGCACCATGTGCTAAGCATTTATCTGACCTTATCAACAAGCCTGTAGCATTCGTAGATGACTGCATTGGTCCTAAAGTTGAAGAAGCTGTAAAAGCATTACAATCTGGCGATGTATTGATGCTTGAAAATTTGCGTTACCACAATGAAGAAACTAAAAATGACCCTGAGTTTGCTAAGCAATTGGCATCTCTTGCAGATGTTGCTATCAATGATGCGTTTGGAGTATCTCACCGTAATGCGGCATCTGTAGTCGGTATTGCTGATTATATCCCTATGGCAGCAGGTTTCTTGCTCAAAAAAGAAATTGAAGCATTAAGTGCAGCTGTAGTACATCCTAAAACACCTATGGCGGCAATCATTGGTGGTGCAAAAGTAACAGATAAAATTTCTGTTATTTCTAACCTTTTGCCTAAAGTGGATGTAATGATTATCGGCGGTGGCATGGCTAATGCGTTCATTAAAGCACAAGGATGCAACATTGGTAGCTCTTTATTTGAAGAAGGCCAAGAAGCTATCGCTACAGACCTTGTTATGGAAGCTCGCGTAGCAGGTGCTAAATTATTAACACCTATCGATGCTGTAGTAGCAGATGCTTTCAGCAACGATGCTAATACTAAAATTGTAGACGTTGATCAAATCGAAGACGGCTGGATGATATTAGATATTGGGCCTAAAACACGCGAACTTTATATAGAGGCATTGGCGCCAATGAAGACTATTATTTGGAATGGTCCTATGGGCGTATTTGAAATGGAAAACTTTGCAGCTGGTACGAATGCAGTAGCGAAAGCTGTAGCTGAATCCGATGCGATGACTATCGTTGGCGGTGGCGACTCTGTGGCAGCCATTGAAAAAAGTGGCTTAGCAGATAAAATTAGCCACATCTCCACAGGTGGCGGTGCATCTTTAGAGTTCTTAGAAGGCAAAATTCTACCAGGTATTGCTGCATTGTCTGAGGCATAATATGAGAAAACTCATTATTGCAGGGAATTGGAAAATGAATGGCACCATTGCGTCTGGATCAATTCTGATCGAAGCGTTTAACAGCGTGTTACAAGATATGGAATTGTTCTGTGATGTAGTTGTATGTCCGCCTTTCACAGCCATCGAACGTGCTGTAGTATTGACGAAAAATACAGCTATGGAAGTAGGTGCACAAACTATGGATTATCATGATGCTGGTGCGTTTACTGGTGAGATTTCACCACTTATGCTTACAGAGGTAGGCGTTAATTATGTAATCATCGGTCACTCTGAGCGCCGTGAATATTATGGTGAAACAGATGAGACCGTCAATGCAAAAATTAAAAGTGCATTTCATCATAATTTGAATCCTATTGTCTGTGTTGGTGAAAGTTTAGAACACCGTGAAACAGGTCATACACTTGACTGGATTACATCTCAACTAGAAGGGGCGTTGGCTGATATTCCGAAAGAACAAGTCAGTCAATTGATTATTGCGTACGAACCAATTTGGGCTATCGGTACTGGCAAGACAGCAACGGCTGATCAAGCTGAAGAGGTATGTAAAGAAATCCGCAATTACATTCAATCTCTATATGATAATGAAACTGCTGATGCAGTACGCATCCAGTATGGTGGTAGCGTTAAATCAGAAAATGCATTAGAAATCCTTGGAGAGCCTAATATTGATGGTGCTCTTGTAGGTGGTGCATCCCTTGTGGTTGACGAATTTATTGATATTATTAAAGCTGCAAACCAAGTAAGCGCTTAATATGAGGTTACAAATGGCTAAATTAGAGGCTCCCGTAATGCTAGTCATCCTAGATGGCTTTGGCTTGGGGGATAAATCAGACACAACCAATGCTGTAGTACAGGCGAAGCCGCTCTGTTTTAATCAATTATGGGATATGTATCCACATACAACATTAGAAGCATCAGGGCTTGCGGTAGGCCTTCCAGAAGGTCAAATGGGAAATTCTGAAGTTGGACATTTAAATCTTGGCTCTGGTCGCATAGTGTATCAAGATTTGACTCGTATTACTAAAGATGTCGAGTCTGGTGAGTTTTATAATCGCCCTGTTATGAAGGAACTATACGAAGTAGCTAAGAAGCAAAGCTTACATCTTATAGGCCTAGTTTCAGATGGCAATGTGCATTGCTCCTTAGATCATATTAAGGCAGTCATCAAGGGGGCTCATGATAATGGAATCGAGCATGTGTATGTCCATGCTTTGCTCGATGGTCGTGATGTAGCTCCACAATGTGCACAAGGCTATTTAAAGGACTTAGAAACGTATATGGCTGATCTCAATTGTGGTAAAATTGCTACAGTTAGTGGTCGCTATTATGCAATGGACCGCGATAATCGTTGGGACCGCGTTGAATTGGCATATAATGCCATCGTACATGGTCAAGGTGAAATAGCTACATCTGCATGTGAAGCAGTGCAACAGTCTTATGATAAAGATGCGGCAGATGAGTTTGTACTTCCTACGGTGATTGATGCTGCAGGGACTATCAAAGATGGAGATGCGGTTATATTCTGTAACTTCCGCCCAGACCGTGGTCGTGAACTTACAAAGGCACTAGTGTTACCTGATTTTGATGGCTTTAAACGGGAGCCACTATCTATATATATGGCAACTATGACAAAATACGAGGATGGTTTGCCCGTACATATTGTGTATCAAAAGGATACATTATCTGAAACATTAGGTGAAGTTCTAAGTACAGGTGGTTATCGCCAATTGCGCATCGCGGAAACAGAAAAGTATGCTCATGTTACATATTTCTTTAATGGCGGTGAAGAGGAACCCTTTGAAGGGGAGGACCGCATTCTCGTAAAATCCCCTCAAGTGGCCACCTATGATTTACAACCAGAAATGAGCGCTTATGAAGTGACCGATAAGGTTGTACAAGCAATACAAGATGAAACATATGACATGATCATCTTGAACTTTGCAAATCCAGATATGGTTGGTCATACTGGTAGCTTTGAAGCTGCCGTTAAAGCGGTTCAAGCAGTAGATACTTGTTTAGGTCGTATCGTGGAGGCTATTCGTAGCAAGAAAGGTCATCTGTTAGTTACAGCAGATCATGGTAATGCAGAGCTTATGGTTAACCATGAAACAGGTAAGGTACATACGGCACATACAACGAACTTGGTTCCTTTAATTTTAATGAGCGACAGTTTAAAAACAGCTACATTAGAAGCTGGTAAATTATGTGACATTGCTCCTACATTATTAGATTTAGCTGGGATACAACAACCAAAAGCTATGACAGGTCACAGCTTGGTACATAAAGCATAATATGGAGCTTTCACTATATTAGTAGTTAATTAGAGTTATAAGCCTATAAGGTTTAGCTCAATATATATAATGGCTGTCAGATGGCAGTTATTCCATTAGATTATATGAGGTGAAAAAATGGCAGTAATTGAACAAGTCATTGCAAGAGAGATTTTAGATTCCCGCGGTAATCCAACAGTTGAAGTTGAAGTATGTTTAGAAGATGGTACTATTGCGACAGCAGCTGTTCCATCTGGTGCTTCCACAGGTATGTTTGAAGCCGCAGAATTACGGGATGGAGATAAATCCCGTTACTCCGGTAAAGGTGTTTTAAAAGCTATCGATAATGTAAATGCTAAAATTGGTCCTGCACTTATCGGTTATGACGCTACAGAACAAGTGGCAATCGATAACTTGATGTTGCAACTTGACGGTACAGACAATAAATCTAACCTTGGTGCAAATGCAATTCTTGGCGTATCAATGGCAGTAGCTCGTGCGGCGGCTGAATCTTTGGACTTGCCATTATTTGTATATCTTGGTGGCTTCAATGCTAAAGAGTTGCCAGTTCCTATGATGAATATCTTGAATGGTGGCGCACATGCAGATAACAACGTAGATATTCAAGAATTCATGATCATGCCTGTAGGCGCTAAATCTTTTGCAGAAGCTCTTCGTAGCTGTGCAGAAGTATACCATACTTTGAAATCCGTACTTCACAATAAAGGTCTTAGTACTGCAGTAGGTGATGAAGGTGGTTTCGCACCTAACTTGTCATCTAATGAAGAAGCATTAGAAGTAATTTGTGAAGCTATTAAAGCTGCTGGTTATGAACCAGGAAAAGATTTCAAATTGGCACTTGATTCTGCATCTTCTGAATTCTACGAAGATGGTAAATACAATCTAGCTGGCGAAGGCAAAGTTAAAACAGCTGCTGAAATGGTAGACTTTTACGAATACCTAGTAGGTAAATACCCAATTGTATCCATCGAAGATGGTCTTGCTGAAGAAGATTGGGAAGGCTGGAAATTGTTGACAGACCGCCTTGGTGACCGCGTACAACTTGTTGGTGATGATTTATTTGTGACTAACACAAAACGTTTGGCTCGTGGTATTGAGCTTGGTGTAGGTAATTCTATTCTTGTAAAAGTTAATCAAATCGGTACTCTCACTGAAGCTTTTGATGCTATGGAACTTGCTAAACGTGCTGGTTACACTTGCGTAGTATCTCACCGCTCTGGTGAAACTGCAGATACATTCATTGCTGATATTGCTGTAGCTGTAAATGCTGGTCAAATCAAGACTGGCGCACCGGCTCGTTCTGAACGTGTAGCAAAATATAATCAATTACTTCGCATTGAAGAAATGTTATACGAAACAGCTCAATATAAAGGTAATGACGTTTTTTATAACTTAAAATAAGATACGTTATATCTAATAGTCCAATAAGGGCGCCCTTTGGGGCGCCTTTTTTGTATGTCTAAAAATAGAAAAGTTTTCGCTTCGTGGATTTTTAAAAATAAAAGAGGGATTTAGAGGCTGATGTCGAAACCTATAACGCCATACGCTAGTGTGAGGTAAAAACATACCGCAAGGTATTGGAGGTGACCATGTATGTAGACGTAACATTAGACGATATTATCTTGTATGCCTTAGAACACCATGTGAGCGATATCCACTTTGATCCCGTTAAAAGTGGTGCTCATGTTCGGTTGCGAAAAGATGGACTGCTGCAACATTACATGACTGTATCATTTGAAGAAGCTGAACTCATTATCAACCGTATTAAGGTTTGTAGCTCTCTAGATATTAGCGAGAAGCGTTTACCACAAGATGGGCGTTGGTCTTGGAGTCATAAAAATAAGTCTGTAACGATGCGTGTATCTACATTGCCTAGCCTATACGGAGAAACCTTAGTATGTCGCCTTATGGGAAATGAAGGGAGTCATAAAGACTTAAAAGAATTAGGCATGCAGCCGGATATCTTTGAGCACATTGAACAATTATTAAAACGTCCTTATGGATTATTACTTATCTGTGGACCTACAGGCAGTGGTAAGACAGCTACTTTATATGCCATGCTTCGCATGTTAAATTTAGACGAAACTAAGCTTATCTGTCTTGAAGATCCTGTAGAAGCCGAAATCAAAGGGGCTATACAAATTGGTATTAATGAAAAGATTGGATTTACCTTTGCCAAAGGTCTTCGCTCTGTATTACGGCAAGATCCAGATACGATTATGATTGGTGAAATTAGGGATAAGGAGACCGCAGAGTTAGCCGTTAAGTCTGCTTTAACGGGGCATCGCGTATTATCTACTATACATACCAATACAGCTATAGGCGTTGTAACGCGACTCATGGATATGGGCGTAGAGCCGTACTTAATACGGGCTACTTTAATGGGGGCTATTGCACAACGGCTAGTACGAAAATTCGATGGTACATCATATCAGGGACGGACTGCTCTATTTGAATACTTAGAAATACCAGCTAATTCAGCTCATTGGGACGAATTAGAAACACATTTATTATTGTCATTAGAAGAGTCTGCTCGTAAGGCCGTATCTCAGCATGTTACATCTATAGAGGAGGTGCATCGTTGTGGACTCATGCTGTAAGAGTGAAAGTTTAGAAACTATTGTAGAAAATGCAATACAACTATCATCAACAGATATTCATCTACAATGTGGTCAGCCTATCTATTTGCGACATGGTGATGGATTAAGGGCTACTTCCTTTATGTGTACTACAGAATTAATCGAGGATATATTGCGTCGTTGCGGTATAGCATCCTATGAGTGGCAGTCTCTTGATGAGGCTTGTTCCTGTTGTGGTGTGCGTATCCGTGTTCATCTATATCGAGCTAATCAGACCATATGTGGTACATTGCGATTACTTTGTCATCAGCAACTTAAGTTAGATGATAATAGTGAAGGTCAGTTATTACAAAAGCTATGTGAAGCACATGATGGTCTATTGCTTGTTTGTGGCCCTACAGGCAGTGGTAAAAGTTTTACCTTAGCTTGTTGTATTGATTATATAAATCAGACTATGGAGCGTCACATTATTACCTTAGAAGACCCTATCGAATTTGAGTTTGTATCTAAAAAGTCTTTAATACATCAACGACAATTAGGTGCTGATATTAATACTATGTCAGATGGTATTCGAGATGCTTTACGAGAGGATCCGGATGTCATTATGGTAGGCGAACTTCGAGATCGTGAAACCCTTGAAGCGGCACTTCATGCGGCAGAGACTGGTCACCTTGTAATGGCAACTATGCATACACAGCGTGCAGTGATGGCGGTTCACCGCATGATTTCTCTATTTCCTGGGGAGCAACAAGAAGAGATACGCAATCAAATATCTCAAGTGTTACGGGCCGTTATATGTCAGCGTTTACTTCGATGGAATAAAAAGTTCATTACTATTCGTGATATTTTGCTAAATACCCATGCAGTAGCAAATTTGATACGGACCCGTAAGGAACCACAAATCATATCTATTCAAGAAACGCAACTACCGATGAAAACATTAGAAATGGCTGTGCGAGATGTAAAGGCACAATATGGAGCCCAACAACAATTGCATACCTTGCTTGATCAACAATTATCGTAGGTGAATATATGGAGGCTTATGAATATGTCGTAAAAAATAATCAAAATGAAACAGAAAAAGGTTTGATGTGGGGGGATTCAGAACAAGAAATTGCAATACGGTTAAAACGAGATGGTTATAGAATTTATAGGATATCGTTGCAGGATGAAAGAAAGAAACATAAATGGAATCATACTATGGTGGTAGATGTGACTTATCAATTAGGTCTACTCATTGAATCTGGTGTTCCGTTACGGCGAGCCTTACAGTTGCTCTGCCAGGGGAAACGAGGACTACTCTATACAGCTTTATATGAATCCATAGAGCGTGGTCAGACTTTATCACAGGCTTTACGAAGTGAAGGATGTCCTCCTATTGCTTTGGCTTTACTAGAAAGTGGTGAAGCAGCGGGCACCTTGGGTGAGAGTTTACAATATATATCTTGTCACTATGATTGGGAGAGGCAGCTGAAACAAAAGGTTATGAGTGCTATTTCCTACCCTTTATTTCTTCTTTTAATGATGAATATATTTTTTCTAGTTACCATTTTGTTTATTATTCCTTCGTTTGAACAGGTATTTACCACTATGCATATTACATTACCTTTGATGACGCGAGCTCTTTTTGCATTAGGACAAGGGTTAAAATCGCATCCTCTAATGGTAATAGCTATACATTGTGTTGTAATAGGTTCCTTAGCATTTGCTTATAAACAGCATAGTATAAAGTGTAAAGTACATCGTTGGCTTTGGCTGTTGGCTCACCGATACCAATGGAGTACTTGTGTGTATTATACAAGTATGTTAAAAGTTTGGGCTCTCTTATTAGATTCTGGTATTTCTATCATTCACACCATGAATATCACGCGCCCTTTGTGGGGGAATATATATGGTGTTGAATGTAGTAAACAAGTGGAAGCAAGATTATTATCAGGACACTCACTGGAAGAAAGCTTACGTAGTGGTCAAATAGGAAACGCTTTTATATGGCAAATGGTGTCCATTGGAGAAGAGAGTGGTGAATTAGTAAAAATGTTAAACCACTGTGGCTACTACTATGAATCTATACTTTCAAAATATATTGCTCGTTTAGAACGATTATTGGAACCAATTTTACTAACCATAATGGGAATCGGTGTTGCCGTATTAGTTGTATCTGTTATGTACCCCTTATTTACGTCCATTGCCAACTTAGGAGGACAATAGACAATGTTATTACTTAACTATTAAAAGGAGAATATTATGAAGTCTGTTATGCATATGATTCATGGAGTGAATCATCGATTAGAAATGTGCGGTCAATGGGTCGTAGATCGACTACATATTTCTCGTGTTCGAGAAGGGTTTAAAAAATCGAGAAAAGGCGGATTTACTCTCGTTGAGTTAATGGTTGTAGTAGCGGTTATCGCTATATTAGCGGCTATTGCGATGCCACAATTCTTATCTGCAGCGGATAAAGCTCGAAACGCTAAAGAAACAGCAGATATTCAAATTATTAAAAATGCCACTCAATTGTATATGATTGATAAGAATGTCGACACACCTCCAACAGTAGAAAATCTATATAAGGAAGGATATCTTACTGAACATGTTAAGACTGCAAAAGGAAAAGAATACACTATTACTTATGAAGTTGTCAGTGGTGGGACTTCAAAATCTGTTGTTGTTAAAGCACCTAATGAGCCTTAATTAACTTGTATAGATTATGAATTATATACGTTAGTTATATGAAAGGACAAGGTATGAAAGGGACCAATTATGTGATAGGACTTTTTGTATATATAGCATCTATATTGCTACCTGTTATAGTTTCATCAAAAGCAATATCTTATACTCACATTGCTTTGTATGCTGTGTTTTCACTCATCATCATAGCAGGTGCTACCATCGATATGCATTACTATATATTGCCTGATGAAGGGGCATTAGTTCTTGTAATAGGTGGCATTATATATAGCTATATAAATGATCAATCTATGTTAGTAACCTTATTAAGTGTTATCAGCGTAGGTGCTATTACATATGGACTTCGTTTGATTAGCCATAAAGGCTTTGGCATAGGCGATATTAAATGGTTTTCTGCTATTGCAATATGGCTCACTCCATGGGAAATTATATGTTTCTTTTACGTAACTTTTTGTGTTGGTTCTCTCTATCTCTTACTCGCCGGTTATCGTAATCGATATATCCCATTTGGTCCCTTTCTATGCTTTGGCGGATGGTGTGCCTTACATGGTGGTTCCTATATGGAGGTGCTTTATCAATGGTTAAGGTGCAACTTATAAATCGTCAAAGTGGATCTTTATTGGCGGAATGGATTATTACTATTGGTTTAATCTTATTGCTCATTTCTATTGCCTTACCTATTGTGACAACACCTAGTCGTTATACTTTAAATGGTGCTACGCAAGAGGTGGCGTATATGCTCAAGAAAGTTCAACTGTGGTCTATGTTAGGGCATAAATCTAATGGTAAAGGGAGAATGCTTTTTATTTTAAATAAGGACAGTTATACCTTAGAGGAAGATGTTAATCATCATACGGTAAACATATCATTACCGCAAAATATTGAGAATGAACGGTCTATGACAATTATTTCTTTTTCAGCCTTGGGCTTACCCTATGATGGGACAGAAATTATTTTGAAAGATCGTGAAAGTGGTGAGAAAAATCGTATATGGATATCTGTACAAACGGGGCGAATTAGATGGGAAGAAGTGCACTGAAGGATTTATGTATGGTGACGCTTTAATATCAGCCGCTATAATCATGTTCATTTTACCGGTTGTATTATCTATTTTTTGGATGGCTACTCTTACGGTATATAGGGCGTATTATTGGGATCATATATTGCAAGATACCATAACGTATTTAGAAGTGGCTAAAGCTTCTTATTATAAGAATGGAGCAATAGAAACTGGTGTATATAATTCTCAATTTACAATGAGTCCCAGTGAAAAAATTACCTATAAAATACATATAAAGCCTGTAGTGATAGAAGGTGTATCTTTACAACGATTAACAGTAGATGCCATCGACAATCAATCTGTTGTCTATTCTCTATCAGTTGATTTGGAGGGGATACATTGAAGGGCGAGGATATAGAAACGGTAATTGGGAAGAATAAAGAATACAAGCAGAATCCCATAACAGATAGAAATAAAAATAGAAATGATATGGGTTTTATTTTGTATTCTACGCTTATTAGTATGATGATTTCTATCATAGTCCTTACCTTATTGTTAGGTATCGTATTCTATGCAGTTATGTGGGATGCTAAATTACTTGATAGTGTAGCTATGATGGAGGATGGTCGATATACACGGCGTATGGTTGTGGCTCATATGATATGGAATCCTGTGAAGGTTACTGTAGAAGATCGTAATACAAGTTTATATATTCACGATACAAAGCGCACAACCTTAACTGTACAACGTCATGCATTATACAGAAAATTAACGGATGGTAGCTTGCAACCTGTCAGTGGTAGTCGAATTGTAGGAACTACAGATAAAAGAAATGTGGGCTATACCCAAGAATACCCTTTTAGTGTAGATACTAATGGGACCGTGTATTTACGTTGGTATATTAATAATCGTTTTGTTAATGATAGAAAATACACAAGTGGTTATGGAGGATTATCCATATATGAGGTCTCTATTGGACAGAGTACTATTTATGATTGGTATACAAGTAAAGAGGAGACAGGTTATGAACGTAGGAGCCCATAACGCGGGCTTTATTACATATATAGCGATACTTACAATGTCCTTTTTATTATTATTAGCTTTTATGGGGCTGCGTATAGGACAAATATGTGAAAGTAATGTGGTAGACGAATTGCATTTGGAAGAGGCTCATTATGCGGCACAGAAAGGTGTTCATTGGTTTGTGGGCTATTGTAAATTAGGAAATGTATGGGACTTTCAAAATAAATTAGTTGTGATAGATGATGAAAATGTAGAGATTACTATTGAAGCAGACCAATCAACAGATAATCCGCGACATATTATGAGTTATGGAAAATTGAAAAATAGTGAAATCGTGAGTCGTGTACATATGTATGTGACCGTAGATAAAGAAAAACATATGCATGTTATAAAGGTAAAACCTTATTGAGGTGATTCTATGAAACGAAAAAAGAGAATACATTCTGGAGTATGTATAACTGATGAACATATTGTATGTGTTACCGCTCATATAGAAAATAAAACAATGGTCATTACTGATGCGTTAGAAATGAAGCGTACAGGACCTATTGATGAAGACGTTACAAAATTTATAGAAACGTATGATTTAGATGAAGGGGCTTATAGTATTGTTGCTAATATTGATACACAAATGCATGTAGCACCTTATGATCCTCATGATTTTGATATGAAGGAGTTTATAAAGTGGAATATAGAGGACTACTTTAGTTTTGAGGGGGATAGTTTCCAAATGGATGCTTGTCGCCGGGAATATCCACGACACAATTATCATATGTTTATGGTGGCTGTAGATCGGCATTCACTAGAGCTTTTGAAGCAAGGTATACGAGATACTTATGCACCCGTTGATGTTATTGATTTTTGGCCTATTCCTATTTGTTATTGCTTGATGCGGCGCAGCGGTACTGTAACAGGTGTTGTGGAAGAAGGCGCCATGCATTTATGGCTTTGGTGGAATGATATATGCATTCAAGAGTGTACGGTACCTATTACAGGTAGCGATGTAGCTGAAGCTATGGATAAGTTAGAAGTGAGATTACAAGACTTTGGTATAGATGAGATACAGGGAATTCGGATGTATGGGTTAGAATCTATAACAAATGAAGAACGGACAGATATGGAAGGTATAATTTCCATGTATGGAGAAACTGAATATATTCCATTATTATTTTTAGGTCGTGGTCGTAATCGTTGCAAGCAAGGACAATTAGATTGGGACATGGCTATCGGTATGGCAGCAAGGGGGCTTAAATGGATTGGATTGGGCTGGTAAGGACAGATGTATTAATTTAATGCCTCGCTCGTTACGATGGCATAGTTTATGGCATACCTATCGATACCTTCTTTATGGGATAAGTCTTATATACATTATAGTAGGGCTTGTTACTATATATAGTTGTTGGTCAAGCTATCGTAGCTATGAAAATCGAAAGATAGACTTTGTGCGATTGCAAGCAAATGCTCAGTATCAAGAAATACATCAACAATATGGTGAATTAATGGAAATAAGAAATAAATTAATAAAGAATAAAATCCTTAAGAATCAAACAGATATATTACCCAATACAATGGTCGTATATATTCTTGATGCCGCTATGTCAGAACATATTAGTCTACAGCATCTTAGCATTAAGGATGGGCGTATCAGTATAGATGGTATAGGTACGAGTGACGAAATGTGTCGTAAATTTATTGCTATTCTCCAACAAAAATTACTAGGGATGGAGTGTCATGGAACAGTTAAAGCAGATAAAGGTGTTTATACATTCCATATGGACGGATCTAAAAGAGAGCACAACGTATCAGGTCGAGAGAATATTAACGGGCCTAGTGTTGTGGGGGATGCTCATTAGCCTTTCTATGTATGGGCATATTTATTTTGAAGACAAAAATAATAGCTTAAAAAATCAACAAGATAATTATAATATACAAATGAATGCTGAGTCAGATTATATAGTGTCTAATGAAGCAAAACTATTAGAATCTTTTACACGGAACAAGACATCTAATACAAGTTCTAATACAAATATTTTTGATTCCTTGCAAGGAGAACCATTAATGATTGTCAGTACTGATGAGCATGAAGGTATACTAGAATTAACAGTATTAGGTAGTACAGAGCGTATGATTAACTGGATAAATACTGTTGAAGAAAAGGATCCTTCACGCCGTATAGAAATAGAAGATATAGAACGTAAAGGTAATGTAGTTTATGTGCATTGTGCAATTAAATCGATTATAAAACCTTAATGAAAATCGGGTGTACTGTATAGAGACAGATTATAGATTTTATGTCTATAGTCTGTCTTTGTTTTTGGACCATTTTATAGTACAATGAAGGATATGTAATGATAAGGGGCACATAATAGATGATAATAAAACGGAATATTATGCTCATCGGTTCTATGGGAAGTGGCAAAAGTCACTTTGGACGGAACCTTGCAGAACGCAAGGGTTGGCAATTTGTAGATACCGATCGCGTATTAGAAAGTCGTTTTGGGTTGCCCATTGCTGAGATTTTTAAAAAGATAGGAGAAAAAGCATTCCGCCGCGCCGAAATGGATGTACTAAAAAAGGTTTGCTTATACCATGAAGCAGTGATTTCTGTGGGTGGGAATTTTCCTATTGAACATCGCACCTTAAAGGTATTAAAAAAATATTCCTATATTATTGGTATCCGAGCTGCACAATTCCGTATTGTCAGTCGGGTGAATCGCCGTGTTGGGAAACGGCCTACCATGGACTATAGTAATGTGAATGCCTTTGTACATGCTATGATACAATCGTGGAAGCCCGTGTATAAGCAGTGCGATTTTGTACTAGATACAACAAATGGCCGGACCTATGATTTTATACAGCGTATTGAGGATGAATTAGATGCCTCAGATGTGCAATTTAAAGCAAGACGTCAACCCAATGATACAAACGATGTAGATGCTAAAGAAGCAGCTGAAGATATACAATTTAATAATCAACAAAGTAGGAAAAAAGAGATTTCTGAAGCAGTATCAAAAAGAGCAATG
>CAMUQE010000032.1 GCA_947096075.1 Veillonella parvula
CAATTAAACCTTTGAATTCTCATTAATTAAAATAGATATTCATTATTCTCCCTTAAATAATAAAATTAATTGTAAAATACAAAATTAACATGATACCAATAATCACAAAAATTTTTTACCATACAAAAAAGGACCCTCCAAAGAGGGTCCTTAATCTATATTATTATGCTATTAAGCGTTTTTAGCTACTTCAACAAGTTTAGCGAATGCTGCTGCATCGTTAACTGCCAAGTCAGCCAACATTTTACGGTTAACTTCAACGCCTGCTTTAGCTAAACCAGCGATGAAACGACTGTAAGTCAAGCCATTGATGCGAGCCGCTGCGTTGATACGAGCAATCCACAATTGACGGAATTCGCGTTTTTTCGCACGACGGTCACGACGAGCGTAGTACAACGCTTTCATTACTGTTTCGTTAGCTTTTTTGAACAAACGGGAACGTGTACCGCGGTAACCTTTAGCTAATTTTAAAATCTTTTTATGACGTGCATGAGCTGTAACGCCCTTTTTCACTCTTGCCATTGTATATTTCCTCCTAAATTACGATAGTATCGATCTAATAGTTAACGATTAAGCGTATGGTAAGCATTTAGCTACGCGTTTATGGTCAGCTTTTGCAACCAATGTAGCTTTACGTAAATTACGTTTACGAGCTGGAGATTTTTTCTCAAGAATGTGGCTTTTGAAAGCTTTTGCACGCTTGAATTCACCAGTACCAGTTGCAGAGAAACGTTTAGCCGCTGCGCGACGAGTTTTAATTTTTGGCATAATATAATCCTCCCAATACCTTATTTACTTACTAAAATCATGGTCATGTTACGACCTTCTAATTTAGCTGCTTTTTCAATAGACGCCGTTTCTTTGAGTTCTTCAGCAAAACGTGTCAACACTGCCATACCTAGTTCAGGATGTGAAAGTTCACGACCGCGGAACATAATGGTTACTTTTACTTTGTTACCTTCAGCCAAAAATTTGGATGCGTTTTTCATTTTTACGTAAAAGTCATGGTCTTCAATATGTGGACGTAATTTGACTTCTTTCAAAGTTACGATTTTTTGTTTTTTCTTCGCTTCTTTCTCGCGTTTTTGTTGTTCATAACGATATTTACCGTAGTTCATAATGCGAGCTACTGGTGGTTTAGCGTTAGGTGCAATTTCCACAAGATCAAGATGCTGTTCTTCAGCCAATGCCAAAGCCTCACGGCCAGACATAATACCGATTTGTTCGTTTTCAGGACCTACTACACGAAGTTCACGAGCACGAATCTCTTCATTAATGCGTGGTGTATCCTTGCTAATAGCGTTCACCTCCAAGAGAATAAAAAAAACGGACGGCAAAAACCATCCGAATAGAATTCTCTATATTAACCTCATACTTCTTGGTATTAGGTGAGTGGCGGATGGCCTCTGCTTCATAAATTACTTAATTATAATAACAAATCGAACCGTGAAAGTCAACAATAATCTTGAGCTTTTCTTGATAAATTTATTATTATAACTCTTATAGTATAACAGACTATCTATGTTCTGTATATATGTGTTATTACTGACAAGTAGACCGCTTTAAGTATACAATAGTCTTATAGATATATAATTAATTTACTTAAAACACGATAACAATAATATATATAAATATATATTTATTTACGCTAACGCTAACTAGCAAAATATTTATATTAATTAAGCATTAAACATATTGAAAGGAGTTTTATCATGAGTACAACAAATAGTGCCCCACCTCTAAAGGTACGTACAACCACTCAAAATATCGGTCTCATTCTTTCCTTCATTGTTCTCGGTGGCATTTTATTATTACCAACACCAGAAACATTATCTACCGGTGGTCATCGTATGATTGGTGTCCTCGCCTTTGCTATCATCTTATGGATGACATCAGCTGTATCCTATCCGGTAAGTGCGACCATGATTACGGCGCTCACAGCCTTATTACTAGGCTTTTCTCCAAATCCAGAGGCGCCAGCAAAAGCTATGGGCACAGCTAATGCCTTAAAACTAATTATTTCAGGTTATTCTTCTCCTGCGATGATTCTCGTAGGTGCCGCTATGTTTATTTCCGTAGCCATGCGTAAAACGGGACTAGATCGTCGCATTGCCATGCTCGTATTATCTAGCGTAGGCACAAAGGTAAGCCGCATCTATTTAGGTGTTATTATTACAGGTCTTATTCTAGCCTTCTTTGTACCGAGTGCAACGGCTCGTATCGCTTGTCTTGCTCCAATTATTATCGGTATCGTTGAAAACTTAGGTATTGAACGTAAAAGTCGCGTAGCAGCTCTCCTCATGGTAGGCGCTGTACAGGTAGATACCTTTTGGAATATTATGATTCAAACAGCAGCCGCCCAAAACCTCGTAGCTGTTGGGTTTATGCAAACACAGATGAACACATCTGTAAGCTGGATTGATTGGCTCACAGCAGCTGCACCGTTCTCAATTATTATGGCTATCATTACCTACTTTGTAACGCAAGCTTTAATTAAACCTGAATTTAAAGAGCTCGTTGGCGGTGATGTACAACTCGCTAAAATGCGTAAAGAAATCGGTCCAATGACATTCGATGAAAAGAAACTATTATGCATATCTATTGGTTTATTAGCATTGTGGGCGACGGGAGGTAAATTACATACCATCGATACTACAACCTCAACAATCGTAGCCATCGCACTATTCTTCTTCCCTAAACTAGGTATTCTGGAATGGAAATTTGCCCAATCCAACATAGATTGGGGCTCCATTGTCATGTTTGGTGCTGGTATCGGTCTTGGTTCCGTATTACTTAAAACGAAAGCGGCCACCTGGCTCGCTCAAGTATTTGTAAATGCCTTTTCCCTTGAAACAGCAAGCGTATTCCTTTTAATCGCTATTATGGCTGCCTTCCTGATTTTAATCCACCTTGGATTTGCTTCAGCCACAGCCCTCTCCTCTGCCATGATTCCTATCGTTATATCCATCGTTATGGGCCATTCCGCAGAAGGTCTTAATCCACTCGGTGTAACAATGCTTATGCAATATGCAGTTTGCTTCGGTCTAGTACTACCAGTGAACTCACCACAAGGCATGGTGGCTTACGGTACAGATACATTCGACGTAAAAACATTTATGACTACAGGTATTCCATTAACCATCATCGGCTATGTAATGATGCTTATATTTGCACTTACATACTGGCACTGGATTGGCATAGCTTAAAATTAACCATCAGAACATCAAAATCCTACAATTTCTTACTAATGGAAGTTGTAGGATTTTTTATACAAATACCACAAGGCGCCGTCCGAAGACAGCGCTTAATGTAGGTAAATTATTTTATTTTCTAGTCTTATTTACTAGTTTTCTTATTCTAATTCTTTACCTTTTAGTTCAGGAATTAAGAATACTGTTGCTAAAATATCGATTACATAGATAATCGCGAGGAAAGCGATTGCCACTTGGTAGGAGTACAGTGAGATGATCATGCCTACTACCATTGGGCTAAAGCCACCTACGGCACGACCAATGTTAAATAATACGTTTTGAGCCGTTGCGCGAGCACTTGTTGGATATGCTTCCGCCATTAAGGCACCGTAGCCACCCATCATACCATTTACAGAGGCCCCTAATATAGCACCAGCAAATAGCATAGCTGTTGGATCAGATAGTTGAGAGTAAATCAAGATAGATACCACAGCACATACTTGGAACAAAATAAATGTCGGTTTACGACCAATTTTATCAGCCAATCGTCCGAATAACCAAATGCCGACCATCATACCACATACAGTTACGGCAGTCCACAAACCCGATTTTGTAAGAGAAAATCCTAATTGCTTACTCAAGAAGTTAGGCAACCAAATCATAATACCGTAGTAACCAAAGTTTTGAACAGATGTTAAAATAGCAACACCTATAGAGGTCTTTGTAGTTCTTACATCTTTTACTAATAACTTGAATGAGTTCGTATGGGAGTGTTCCTTAATTTCTTTACTTTGAACAAAGATTTCTGGTTCATGTAATTTCGCACGGAAGAACCAGGCTACAAAGGCAGGAATAATGCCAACCATGAACATACCACGCCAGCCAATATAAGGGAGTAATACGGGCGTTAACAGTGCTGCGGCCAATACGCCTAACTGCCACCCGATGGCAACATAGCTCGTCGCTTTTGCACGGTGTTGTGCAGGCCATGCTTCAGCTGCTAAGGCCATACCAATACCGAATTCACCGCCTAAGCCGATACCGGCAATTGTACGATATATGAGAAGATCCCAATACCCTTGTACAAAGGCACAAAGTCCAGTGAATACAGCAAATAATACGATAGTCCAAGTTAACACTCGAACACGACCAAACTTATCCGACAAGGTACCAAAGATAAAGCCACCAATTACGGCCCCTACTAAGGTCCACGTCACAAGAGAGCCGGCTTGACCTGTGGTCAATCCTAAATCTCCTGAAATTAAGGTCAGCATAAAGCCGAGAATCAAGAGATCAAAACCATCCATGGCATAGCCAATAGAAGAACCAATAACAGCTTTCCAACCGTATGAATTTACTTCTTTCATAGTCATTTCCTTTCGCTACTCACGGGTAACAATTAAAGAGAATATAAATAAACTTCACATCTGTATTAAGTTCACTAATATTAAATTATACAACTTAATCGAAATTATGCAATATATATTTTATACTAACAAAAAAGTAGGGTCTGGTTCACTTAGTAAAGACCAAACCCTACCTATTATAAAGTAATCAGAAATAACTAATCCCTTTAACGTTAGTTGCGTTCTTTAATTTGTCCTTTAATATCATTGAAGAATTGTTCGAATGGTACGGAACCCAATTCATCACCGCCGTGTTTACGAACGTTAACTGTGCCTTCTTCAACCTCTTTATCGCCCACAACAAGCATGTATGGTACTTTTGCCATTTGTGCTTGGCGAATTTTGTAACCGATTTTTTCGCTGCGATCGTCTACTTCTACGCGTACATAGTCGTTACGCATTTGTTTAGATAATTTTTCTGCGTATTCAACATGTTTTTCAGAAATAGGTAAGATTTTAACTTGTACAGGAGCCATCCAAGTTGGGAATGCACCTGCATAGTGTTCAGTCAAGATACCGATGAAACGTTCCATGGAGCCGAAGCATGCACGGTGAATCATGATAGGACGATGTTTTTGACCATCTTCACCGATATATTCCATATCAAAGCGTTCAGGTAAGTTCATATCCAATTGGATAGTACCACATTGCCATGTACGACCCAAGGAGTCTTCTATGTGGTAATCCAGCTTAGGGCCATAGAAAGCACCATCGCCAGGGTTGATTACATAAGGAATGCCTTTTGCTTCGATAGCATTACGCAATGCTTCTGTAGCTGCCTCCCAAATCGCATCATCGCCCATTGCATTGTCAGGTTTAGTGGACAATTCCACATGGTATTTTAAACCAAATTGACTATAGATACGGTCGAACAATTCGATAACTTTCATCAACTCAGATTGCATTTGAGATGGCAACATGAATACATGAGCATCGTCTTGTGTGAAAGCACGTACGCGGAACAAGCCATGTAATGCACCGGACAATTCGTGACGGTGAACTAAACCAAGTTCAGCATAACGCAATGGGAAGTCACGGTAGGAATGCATTTCATTTTGGTACACCAAGATACCGCCTGGGCAGTTCATTGGTTTAATTGCATATTCTTCTTTGTCGATGATTGTAGTGTACATATTTTCACGGTAATGGAACCAGTGACCAGATGTTTCCCACAATTGTTTGTTCAAGATGATTGGTGTACGAATTTCTTCGTATTCAAATTCATGGTGAACTTCGCGCCAGAAGTTTTCTAATTCGTTGCGAAGTGCCATACCTTTTGGTAAGAAGAATGGGAATCCAGGACCTTCTTCTTTGATAACGAACAAACCAAGTTCTTTACCAAGTTTACGGTGATCCCGTTTAGCCGCTTCTTCAAGCATGTGAAGGTATGCATCCAGTTCTTCTTTTTTCTCGAATGCTGTACCGTAAATACGTTGCAACATTTTATTCTTTTCGTTGCCGCGCCAATATGCACCTGCAATGCTTTGTAATTTAAAAGCTTTCACCTTACCAGTGGATGCCACGTGAGGACCTGCACAAAGATCGATGAAATCGCCTTGAGCGTAGCAAGAGATCACTGCGTCTTCAGGAAGGTCTTGAATCAATTCTACCTTATAGTCTTCATTTTTAGCTTTGAAGAACTCGATAGCTTCTTGACGAGGCATAACGGATTTAGTAATCGGTAAATTTTCTTTTACGATGCGGCTCATTTCCTTTTCGATTTTACCCAAATCTTCAGGAGTTAAATTTTCTTCCAAATCGATATCGTAGTAGAAACCTTTGTCGATTGCTGGACCGATTGCCAATTTTGCATTAGGCCATAAACGTTTTACCGCTTGAGCCAAGATATGAGAAGCTGTATGGCGCAAAGTGTGTTTGCCACCTTCATCTTCGAATGTTAAGAAAGCTACTTCAGAACCATCTACAAGTTCTTCGCGAAGGTCTGTTAATTCGCCATTTACGTTTGCAGCTAGTACTTTTTTAGCCAAGCTGTTAGATAGTTGTTTTACTGCTTCCCCAAGAGTAGTGCCAGCAGCGTATTCCTTCGCACTACCATCAGGTAAAATGATTTTTACATCTGCCATTTTTCTTTCCTCCAATTTATAAACTAGGATAGGTTCAATCGTTTTACTTTCACCCATTATGTCCACACACATCACCTATACATTAGTATTAAGTAAAGGCTTTATAGAAATTGGGTATTAAAAAAGACCTTCTATCCCTACAAACAAGGGACGAAGATCATTCGCGGTTCCACCCTAGTTAACTACCTATACGAATATATGTGTATAGTTAATTCACTTCATTAAGCCCGATAACGGTGGCGGCCGTATTTGCCTACTTAGGTTCGACAAATCAGTTTAAAGGGGGTAACTCTAATATATGTGTAAGGCATTTCCAGCATCTGCCTCTCTCTGGTACACAGGGATAAAAGAATCATGTCCTTTGCATCACTTTTACTAGATTATAGTATCATAGAAGACTAAATAATTCAATACAGTTTAACTGTAACTTTCACAAGACCTATAAAGTGTAAATCTCATCTGTATTTATACCGTTATATAAATACAGTTTTGAAAAGAAAACAGCCCGAGAATAATCTCGAGCTGTTTATGATATACGTTATTCTTCGTTATAATATGATGTCTACTTTATAGTATGTTGTATGATGATGTATTACATACAGCATATACGACATACGTTATTTATAAATTAACGTTTGAAGTTTGTAGACAGCATAGCGCCAATAACTTTTTCCAATTTGCTAGTGGAAAGGTCTGGACCTTTGTAGAGTGTTAAGAGCACGTCGTTAGAGTTATCTTGTTTAGATACCATCATAACACCGCTACCGCGAGCACCGTTATCATCGTAATCTTTCGCTACGATAACAAGGTTCAAATAATGGTCCTTCATGTATGTATACACCTTGCTTGTACGCGCAGAGGAACCAATCATTTTTGCCATGCTCATACCACGGTTAAATACGATTGTATTTGCATTATGTGGATTTGCCGCTAATTGTTGCTTCTCTTCTTCATTTAGAGGCATGAGGTTTACCATGAGGGAGTCACCCATCTTGCCGCGGAACATCGCTGGCATCGTTTCGCGCACATCATCAGGAATACCTGTGTCAGCAGTCAACTTCAATTCCTTAGGCACGGTCATGTATAAAACACCCTTGCTATTGCGTCCCACCTCTGTAGTACTAAGGTCTACAGCGCTAAGCATAATGGAGTCTTTAATGGTTGCCACTTGGTTTGCCAATGGTTTTTCAGGAACCCCACGGCTCGCCAATTGTACATCGCCAGATTTAGTTTTCTTCAATGTTTCCACGTTCCAGCTTGCACCTTTTTTATCTGCATCGCTAGCTTCTGTGAAAGCATTCGCCCCATCTTTTGTGCCTACATATACATACGTTTGAGCCGGGATGATTGTATCTGGTGCGCCAGATTTATTGAAAGCCGCACCGTATACCACATTAGGAATCACAGTAGAACCAATTTGTAAATTGTTGTTAGTTTGGCTTTCAACATCAAAATTGATATTCCCTGTAAAAGTCATATCAGGACCATGGTTGATAACAACCACATCCCCTGCTTGAGGAATGATTACAGGGCCTACAGGACCAGCCATAGCTACACCTGCCATAGATACTCCAAGGCAAGCTGTTAATAATGCACGTTTCAAAATAGATTGTTTCATAGATATACTCTCATTTCTCTACAATTTGTATACATTTGATGTAATTGTAAATCTAGTATAGTAATTAATATAGCAATTAATATAGCAATTAAATTCCCTCATACGATTTACAATCAAAATTATACTTAACCTTCTATAGTGACATAGTCGGATAAGCTACTTAATACTTCAAGCGCCAAGGGCCGTGTAGATGGTGTGCAGCGCAACATGCAGCGCCCACTCGCATCTACAGAGGTCATAACACCTAAATATTCATAGCCTTCAATGATGCGATTGATGAAATTCGTATGCTTAGGATCAATGTGAAAGTACACATACTCTTCTTCTCCAGAGGTGGTTAAGTCGGGTACATCTGGAAATGCACCGATTGATTTACTCGGTTCTAAAACTGTACCGCTCATAAAACGCCCTCCTTCATATCATCAATTACAATTTATAAACTAGACCAAAATGACTATCTTGTATAGCTACAATAGGGTCACTACCATTTTCAAAATAGTATCTATCGTTTAACCTTTACTTAGTCTTCGATATTTGTTTATTTTAACTATTCGTCTTCTTTTGGTTTGCACTCACGACGCATCATGGAGTACGGTTCAAGTGGAGTATCCATATAGATGCGAACTTTCATTTGTGCATGAGGTGCTACATCGATTGGATTGCCATCTTCATCTGTCATTTTTTCGATAACCGTTTCAACGAGTTCGCCTTTTGGTTGGCAGAATTCTACCTTATCACCCACCTTGAAGTTATTTCGTTGTTCAAGATCAACGTATTTTTCTTCTTCGTTGTAGCCCATAACTAAACCGATGAAGTCATGGCTCTGAGTATTCGTAGACTTACCATAGTTTTGAGCCGTTTCATCAGGACGACCTTCTGCAAAGCCATCTGTGTAAGGACGATGGGAAATCTTTTCTAATTCTGCAAGCCATTCAGGACGAACATACCAGTCTTTGCCTTCTTTAAGGTATGCATCGATAGCTGTGCGATACACCTTAGCTACTGTTGCACAGTAGTGAACGGATTTCATACGACCTTCGATTTTAAGGCTATCAATACCAGCTTCATATAGATCTGGAATGCGGTGAATTAAGCACAAGTCTTTAGAGTTAAAGATATACGTACCATGTTCATCTTCTTCAATAGGATAATATTCACCAGGTCGATTCGATTCAACAAGAGAATACTTCCAACGGCAAGATTGGGAACATTGACCACGGTTCGCATCACGGTTGCCTGTCATGTAGTTAGACAAGAGGCATCGACCGGAGTAAGAAATACACATAGAACCATGTACAAAGGACTCAATTTCAATATCTACATTGTCCTTCATTTCTTTAAGGTCCGCCAAAGATACTTCACGAGCTGCTACAACACGTGTGGCACCAAGCTCTTTCCACATTTGAACTGTATGCCAATTCGTAGTAGAAGCTTGTGTACTTACGTGAAGCTCTAAACCCGGAGCTACGCGCTTAGCAAGGCTGAAAATTCCCATATCTGCAACGATGATAGCATCAATACCGATACTTTCAAGGAATTTCAAATAGTCTTCTAAACCTTCAAAGTCCTCGTTGTGAGGAATGATATTACATGTAACATGAATCTTTTTACCATGCGCATGTACAAATTCTACAGCTTCCTTTAATTCCTCATCAGAGAAATTAGAGTTACCTGCGCGCAAGCCAAAACGTTTACCTGCGCAATATACGGCATCCGCACCATAGCGAATAGCCATTTTAAGCTTGTCCATATTACCTGCAGGACAAAGCAATTCCATAAAATGTTCTGCCATTATTTGTTGTGCCCTTTCCACACACTCACACTCATACCATCACCCATGGGATAAATGGTGGTGTTAAACAACTCTTTATTTTCAACATATGTTAAGTATTCTTGTAACCGTTTTACGATAGTTTTGAACCGTTTTGGCGGTTCCTTATCGCCCCTTACATAGCCTCTAAAGAGTACATTATCTGCAAGAATGACGCCCCCTTCTTTCACATGTGGCAGAATAAGTTCAAGTTGTTTTAAATATTGCCCCTTTGGTCCATCTAAAAACACTAGATCGTATTCGCCTGTGAGTTCCGTTAAGACTTGAGACGCATCGCCTTTCAGCAATGTAATTTTATCGGTATAATCGGATTGGTTAATATAGTATTTTGCCATTTCATAGCGCACATCATCCAATTCAATGGAGGTAATATGCCCTTCCTCTTCGTCGAGTAATGGTGCCATCAACAAAGCGGAGTAACCAATGGCTGTGCCCACCTCTAACACAGAGGTGGGCCGGTATAAACCTATTAATTCTTCAAATAGATGAACCTCAGATTCTCGTAAAATCGGCACATCATTAATCATCGCGTAAATACGCTGTTCATTTAAAATATCATTTAATATCATGAAAGTAGATTAAATCTCCTACATTATCTATTGTTAGTACCACTAGGAACTACCAACGTAGAGCGTTCAGCCGGATATGCAGATTCTACCTGAATTTGTGGTACTTGTTGTGCATTAGGAATAACGTTCTGCATTGATTCAGGTACAGGTGTCATCGTTGGTACATACGTATTGGTATTTGTATTATTTCCATAGGATGGAGCAGTTGGCGTAACTTGCGTCGATGATTGATTTTGTGTTGAACCTGGTACAGGATCTGGGATCTCAGCCGCTAGAACTGTAGTTGGTGTGTATTTATAACTAGGTTCTACATCAACATATTGAGAATCTGCTTCCACTGCTTCTGCAGAACTATAATTATAATTAGGCTCTGTAGTCGCTACTGCTACGTCATAGTTAGGACCAGCTTGTGCAGCTATTTCAGTATTAGCAGAAGAATTTTTTACTGTGTCAGCGCCATAAATTTTATTAACCGCTGCTAAATGTTCTTCGTATGATTTAGAGAAGTGATTATGCCCCTCTTTATCTGCTACGAAGTATAAATAATCTGTATTTTCAGAGTGTAATACTGCATCTAAAGCTTTTTTACCAGGGTTTGCAATTGGTCCTGGTGGTAAACCTTTAGATACATATGTATTATATGGGCTTTGCAATTGTGTATCACCAATCGTTACATTTTCCTTTGCATAACCAAGTACATAGGAAATAGTCGCATCAGATTGCAATGGAATACCATGAGCTAGACGCTTTTTAAACACCCCTGCAATGGTTGGACGGTCTGCATCAAATAACGACTCTCGTTCAACGATAGACGCCAAGGTTACAAAGTCATGAATACTCATATGTTGAGCTTGAATTTGTTTCTTCACAGCTGGTGTGAGATAACGATTCATTTCATCAGCCATCATTTGAATAACATCACGAGGTGTAGCCCCTACGGGGATTTCATACGTACTTGGGAACAAGAAGCCTTCTACAGGATATGTAGCAGGTTTTGTGCCTTTCATGTATGGGTATGGTACATAAGTTTTAGCTTCAGCCAAGAAGTCCTTCGCCTTCATGATTTGATTCTTTTCAAGAACGATAGCGATATCCCCAACTGTATAGCCTTCAGGAATTGTAACACGAATAGATTCTACATGACCTTCTTGTAACAAAGAAATGAGTTCGTGCACAGTTACCTTATTAGGTATTTGATAATGGCCAGTTTGAAGCTTATCATTGGTACCACTCAAGTATAACCAAAGCTTAAAGCCTTGAGTTGAGCGAATAAGCCCCCTTTCAAAAAGCATATCTGCAATTTCAGTACCGGTTTGACCTTTTTCTATAACGACTACTTGTGTTCCATCATCTTGAGCAAAGGTATTCGGTACAAAGTACAATGCACCAAGGCCTCCACCAATAATTAATATACCTACAATAACTAGGATCAAAATATATCTTAAGGCTTTTCTCACGTTGTTGAGTTCCTTTCTGTAACATAACAGTATATCAATTCATTATACCATAAACTCTATATTTCCCCTATATAAAAGGGCAATGATTACGCTTATTACATTTTATGCAATATATTAATTTTGTGAATTTGTTATGCCTTTAGCATAAA
This sequence comes from Veillonella parvula, assembly GCA_947096075.1. Classification (GTDB taxonomy): domain Bacteria; phylum Bacillota; class Negativicutes; order Veillonellales; family Veillonellaceae; genus Veillonella; species Veillonella parvula_C. The sequence continues at coordinate 12,306 of CAMUQE010000032.1, forward strand.
TGAAGTCTCGTCTTTGTACAACAATGATAATGTATAACAAAATAAAAATAGCGCATTGTCCACTGACAATACGCTAAATTTATGCTAAAGACGATTATTCGTCTTCATCCATGTCTTCATACAATTTTACTAGAGTTTCAAAGTTTTCATCTTCTTCATCCAAAGGTACGTATTCTTCTACGCCTTCTTCGTTTGTTTCGATGCGAGCCAAGATCATGTATGTGTCATCCTGACCTTCATGATCAGCATCTTCATCTTGTACATGCACAAGAACGGCATACTCTTGACCTTCATGACTCAAGATAACATCTTCTGTGAAGTATTGTTTATTACCATGTTCGTCTTCAAATTCCAAATAATACACTTCACCTTCAAAATTTTGGTCAACCATTAAAAACCCTCCTTAAAGAAAATACTTATTTATTAAACTGCAAGCGATCTAAATATCCTTGTAAAATTACAACCGCTGCCATTTTATCGATAACAGATTTACGCTTTTTACGGCTCACGTCAGCCGCAATGAGTTGACGTTCAGCCATAACAGTAGATAACCGCTCATCCCAATATGTAACAGGTAAATCGATGACTTCCTTCATCTTTACAACAAATTCTTCAGTCTTTTCAGCCCGTTCACCTTTTGTACCATTCATATTTTTCGGCATACCTACCACAAGTTCATGTACTTCATATTCAGAAATGAGTTCTTGTAAGCGATTAAAGTCTTTTTCTAGAGATGTTCTACGAATGGTTTCAATACCTTGTGCTGTCATGAGCAGTGCATCGCTACAGGCAATACCAATAGTACGGCTGCCTACATCTAATGACATAATTCTCATTATAGTTGTTTAGCCTTTGCGTATTCTTTCAACAATTCTTCAATCAAGTCATCACGCTCTAAACGACGGATATCGGAACGCGCATTATTATAACTTGTTATGTACGCAGGGTCTCCAGAGATTAGATACCCTAAGATTTGATTGATTGGATTGTAACCTTTTTCTTGAATAGATTGATAAACGCGAGTGAGCACCTCTTCAGCGGTCATCGGTTCATCGTCTACTTTACGGAATAACATGGTTTCATCTGAAACTTTCATCGTATCCCTCCTTTTTATTACATCGCTAGGTCTCACTGGTAAAAGTGAAACCTCGCCTACTATTATACTCGAATTAAAGGTACATCGTCAGTAACTTTTTATGCATTATGATTTTTTTCTATAACAGATACAAGTATAATTACAAAATTATATGCCTATTGTAACATAGATGTTAATTCATCACTACCAGCTTTTAATGCTTCCATTAATTTAGCTGGTTCTTTACCGCCTGCTTGTGCCATATCTGGACGACCACCGCCATTACCACCAGCTACTTGCGCTGCAGCTTTTACGATGTTACCAGCTTTTACACCTTTAGCAACGACGTCTTTAGATACTTTACATACAAAGTTTACCTTATCGTCACCCATAGCAGCGCCAACAAGAACTACGCCAGAGCCATTCAATTTATCAAGCCCCATATCCGCTAAGTCACGTAATTCATCGATAGAGGAGGCTTTTACAGAAGCCCCTACGAATGCAACATCGCCAATCATAACTTTACCCGCAATGATATCTGCCGCACCCGCAGCAGAAACCTCTTTACGAATTTCTTCTAATTCTTTAGCAGTCTCTTTAGCCTCTGCCAATACTTGATGTAAACGTTCTTCTACTTGAGGCGCTTTAGTTTTAAGCTCGCCCGCCATGCGTTCAATAGTCAAACGATCTTGCTTTGCTGCATCGAGAGCTGCACGACCTGTAATAGCCTCAATACGACGTACACCAGAGCCGATACCAACTTCAGATGTTAATCGGAAGGAACCAACGAATGCCGTATTGCCTACGTGAGAACCACCACATAATTCAACGGAGAAGCCTGGAACCTCTACAACGCGAACTACATCGCCATATTTATCACCAAAGAGTGCCATAGCGCCTTTTGCTTTTGCTTCGTCCATGGACATTTCAGCAATAGCAAGATCAGTTGCTTTAAGCACCTCATCGTTTACAAGCGCTTCGATTTGGTCAAGTTCCTCTTGTGTCACAGGGGAGAAATGAGTGAAGTCGAAACGCAAGTAATCTGGAGTTACTAAGGAACCAGCTTGGTTTACATGGTCGCCTAAAATTTGTTTTAAAGCCGCATGTAATAAGTGAGTTGCTGTATGGTTACGAGCCATCGCAGAACGACGGTTTGTATCTACTTCAAGAGCTACATCTTCGCCTTCAGAAATGGATCCTTCTACAACAGTACCGATATGGTATACAGTGCCTTCTGGTAAACGTTTAGTGTTATGAACCTCTACCTTACCCATTGGGCCCACGATAAAGCCTGTATCACCTAATTGACCGCCCCCTTCTGCATGGAATGGAGTCGTACGTACGATGATAGTAATTTCATCGCCGTCAGCAGCTGTTTGTAAACGTTCAGCACCTTTACCTACCATCAATACAGAAGATTCTTTTACGGTTTCATCTTCAAGAAGCTCTTCGTCTTTCAAGAATGTAATGTCTGGTGTTGCCACCTTCGCATCTTCTTTTACACGAGCTTCACGAGCGCGTTCACGTTGTTCTTTCATAGCAGCCTCAAAGCCTTCATGATCGATTGTGAAACCACGTTCAGAAGCGATTTCTTCTGTTAATTCCCAAGGGAATCCATATGTATCATATAGTTTGAATACTTCAGAACCAGGAACTACAGTTGCTTTTTCAGCCGCTAATGTATCGATCAAGGAGTTTAATAGCTCAAGACCTTGTTCCAAGGTTTGGTTAAAGCGTTCTTCTTCGTTTTGAACCACTCGTTTAACGAAGTCTTGTTTCTCAGCAATAGATGTAATGCCAGGCCCGAGAATCTCCACAACTACGTCAATAAGTGGAGTTAAGAAAATACCTTCAATACCAAGCAAGCGACCATGGCGTACGGCACGGCGCAAGATACGACGCAATACATAACCGCGACCTTCGTTAGATGGTAATACACCATCAGAAATCAATGCTGTTACAGCACGAGCATGGTCGGCGATAACCTTCAAAGATACATCTGTGTTTGGGTTCTCATTATAAGTAACACCAGCGCGTTTTGCTGTAGCTTCGATGATTGGGAAAATCAAATCGGTTTCAAAGTTAGTTCTGCAACCTTGTAATACGGAAGCCAATCGTTCAAGACCGGCACCAGTATCGATGTTCTTATGTTGCAATGGCTCATATGTGCCATCTGGCATTTTATTGAATTGAGTAAACACAAGGTTCCAAATCTCTAAGTAGCGATCGCAATCACAGCCTGGTGCACAATTAGGGTCATCACAACCATGTTCAGGACCTTGGTCAAAGAAGATTTCACTGTCTGGACCACATGGGCCTTCACCGATTTCCCAGAAGTTATCTTCTAAGCGAGAGATATGGCTTTCTTCTACACCACAATCGTTATGCCATGTATCATATGCCTCTTGGTCATCTGGATATACAGTAACATATAATCTATTTTTATCGAGTTTAATAACCTCAGTTAAGAATTCCCAAGCCCAATGAATAGCTTCTTTTTTGAAGTAGTCCCCAAAAGAGAAGTTACCGAGCATTTC
>CAMUQE010000033.1 GCA_947096075.1 Veillonella parvula
TTCAAGGTTCATCCATGTTTTACAATATTTCCCTTTTTATGACTGAATAATGTTCAATAAAAATTACGAGATGCATAGGGCTAATATAGATCAATTTGTTTATACAGTTAGTCAAAACGTTAGGAGGTTAGTATGAGTATATTTCCTCAAAAAAATATAGATATCGTAGGCATCGGTGCTAGTACATTAGACCGTTTTATAGTTGTAGATCATTATCCAACGGGCCGTGAGGTACAGCAAGTCGTATCGTCTACTACCGATGGTGGTGGGCCAGTGGCTACAGCACTAGCGGTGGCCGGAAAATATGGTGCTCGTACGGCTATGATTGATAGTATTGGCGATGACATGGTAGGTCGTCACATATTAGATGACTTTGAAAAATACAATGTTAATACAAATGCAATTCAAGTTGAAGGTGGTACTAATAGTGGGGTGGCTACAATCCTCGTAAAACAGAGTACTGGTGAGCGTGCTGTATTTTTTGAACGATCTACTGCAACTGAGCCCGATTTTTTAGAGGTTCATAAGCAATTGATAGAAGACGCTTATATTTTGCATATTAATGGTCGACATCGCCAACTCATGCGTTCTGCTATGGCTGTAGCGAAAGAGGCAGGGACTATCATTTCTTTAGATGGTGGTGCTCAGCGTTACGATGAAGATATGAAGCCTATTACAGAAGATAGTCATATCGTTATCGTAGCTCGCGACTATGCTGAAAAATATACGGGCACAACTAATTTAGAAGATGCTTGTCGTATCATTCATGACCATGGTGCTTTAATTGCAGGTGTTACGGATGGGGCTAATGGTAGCTATTTTGTATGGCCTGATGGTACAGCGTATCGTTGTGAGCCATTCCCGCAGAAAAGTATAGTAGATACTACGGGGGCAGGGGATAGCTTTCATGGTGCTTTTTTAGCTAATTTAGCACATATAATTAATCATATGAAGAGGCAAGAAACGATTTCAACGAGTAAGTCTCACGGTGTATCTATACGTGCTGTAGAGTTGCTCAAACATTGTGCGCACTCCGATTTAGAGAAGGCCGCTATTTTTGCATCTGCGGTAGCTTCTTTAAATACACAAGGCATAGGCGGGCGAAGTCCACTACCAACGTTACAGTCAGTGCAGGAACTTATAGGATAGGACTACGGTTATGTGGCAAAATACTTCAAAAAATCAAGTTCAGCAATATATGCAACAAAATCCTTATCGTCTATTAGCCCTTAGCTTTTTGGCTGCCATGACTATAGGGACGATATTACTTATGTTGCCCATATCAAATGCTCAAAGCAATAGTACAACGCTTGTGGATGCAGCTTTTACCGCAGTATCTTGTGTTTCTGTAACAGGATTGGCGACAGTAGATACCTATTATCATTGGTCCTTGTTTGGCAAAATCGTCATGGTAATCCTTATCCAATTAGGTGGATTGGGGATTGTTTCGTTTACCACTATTATTGCTCTAGTATTAGGGCGACGGGTAGGTCTAAAAAATCGCGTGCTTTTGTCAGAGGATGTAGGGCAAGATGGCATGAAAGGGCTTCTACATATTACGAAGAAACTAACTATTTATACCTTTTGTGTTGAAATTATTGGTGGTATTATCTATACCATTCAGCTATATCCCTATATTGGTGATGCTGCTTTATATACGGGGATTATGCAATCTATTTCCAGCTTTTGTAACGCAGGATTTATATTCTTTGATAATGATCTACCTTATGCCATGGTGGGAGATGTATTATTTAATATGAATACAATGGCCCTTATTGTAATAGGTGGTTTTGGTTATCTCGCAACTTTTGATATTTGGTCGCATCGCAAGCTACGACGTTTTGTAGATTTAAAACTACATACAAAAATAATGTTAGTTGGCACAACGGCTCTCATCCTTTTAGGGACTATTATTTTCTTGGCGGTTGAGTGGGCGAATCCCAACACTTTTGGTCCTTTACCTATATGGAACAAGGTCATGGCCTCTCTATTTCAATCGATTACACCTCGTACAGCAGGTATTGCTACTGTAGATTATAATGATTTACATCCAATTACCTTGTTTATTACCATCATTTTTATGTTTATTGGGGCAGGTCCAAACTCCACAGGGGGCGGTGTTAAGATTAGTACCATTGCTGTCGCTTTTCTAGCATCGCGTACATTATTTAATAACCGTCCTGATACAGAGGTTTTTGAACGTCGCATATCGTTGGTTACTGTACTTAAGGCAAATGGGATAATCTTTTTATCGATCCTTCTTGTTTTGCTTGCTACTTGTTATTTGGCTTGGGATGAGCCGTATAACTTTATTCGACTACTTTTTGAGGTAACCTCTGCCTTTGGGACCGTAGGTCTTACAACGGGTATTACACCTGATTTATCTGAAAGTAGTAAATGGGTGTTGATGCTTGTCATGTTTACGGGTCGTGTAGGGGTTATGACTGTTATTGGTACTTGGGCGTTAAGAACGGCACCGACTAAACCAATTAGCTATGCAGAAGAGCGTGTATTGTTATAAAAACAGATTAGATTGAATATAAAAGGGGGCATATATGAAACATAAAACGATAGCAGTAATAGGTCTTGGTCAATTTGGTGGCACTGTTGCCAAGATGTTAGCTTCCATGGATCATGAGGTATTAGGTGTAGATATTGATCCAGAAGTTGTACAGAAAATTTCACCATTTATAACACATGCTATAGTTGCAGATACAACTGATGAAGAGGCAATCAAAGCATTGGCGCTAAGCCAGTTTGATATGGTTATTGTGGCTATAGGTGGCAATCTTCAAGCCAATTTAATGACAGCTATGCTTCTTAAAGAGTTAGACGCACCTAAAATTGTGGCCAAGGCTGAAAATAATATACAAGGTAAAATGCTTCATAAAATAGGTGTAGATCAAGTGATTTACCCCGAATATGATATGGCATTACGCCTTGTACAATTTTTAACTAGAGATCATGTTATGGATTATTTACAACTATCTAAAAATATTAGTCTCATAGAAATTAAAGTACCGTCATTCTTGGTGGGGGCTAATTTAAAGGACTCCAATTTGCGTGAGAAATATAATCTTAATGCAGTAGGTATAAGACGCGGTGAGGATTTAGAAGTTCCACCAAACCCAATTACCATTCTCGGTGAAGATGATAAATTATTAGTCATTGGGAATAATTCTGATTTAGATGCATTAACGGAGTAGTATGTATACGAAAGATATATAACTACATCGAAAAAATATGATATAATATGAATAGAATTCAGTATAGGCCATACGTATTCGTATGGCTTTTTTATATAGAGATGAAGGTTATTATGACAGAGGAACAATACATAACGGCATTGACCAATAACCCACATGGGATTCGGAACATTCCAAATCCTACAGAAACCATGCAGCTAACCTGCGTAGCTCAAAATGGTATGTTGTTACAATATATCAAAGAACCTACTCAAAAGGTTATTGAAACAGCGCTTTCACAAGCACCGCGAGCTATACAATTCGTTGAAAATCCTACAGAAGAATTGTTAAAAGCCTTAGTGGAAAAAGATTGGGCGGTTTTAGAATACATCAGCGATCCGTCTGATACATTAATTCAAAGCGCGTTAGCTCAATCAGGCTGGGCTATTCGCTATATTGCAAACCCATCTGAAGAATTGCAATTAGAAGCGGTGAAGGCGAATTATGATGCCTTACAATATATCAATGCTCCAAGCGGGGTTGTGCAGTTACAAGCCGTGCAAGAGAGTTACTTAGCCTTGCGCTACATTGATGAGCCTAGCGTAGCTGTACTAGAAGCAGCAGTAAAGCAAGATCCACAGACAATGCGGCAGATTACAACCCTCACTAAGGACTTGGCCTTGCATCTGTTTAAGGTAAGTGCGGCTATTGTCGGTTATATACCTAATACATTGGGTGTTACAGTAGACGAAATCAAAGCTATAATTGTAGATGCTATTTCCAGCGATACAGTTGATGAAGACTATATACGCGAGTTAATCAACAATAAAGCTATCGGTGGACGTCAATCTAAATGGCCCATCGATTTGGTGTCACTTATAGATGCTTATGGCACCAAAACAGTTAAGAAAATTGCAGTAGGCGAATATTTGAAATATTAGAATGGAGATACAATGAACTTTATAGATACAATGACAAGCGTTGAATTAGTGCTTGCCGCTAATCAAGTGCCCTTGCTCGTCGGTGAGACTGGTATTGGTAAAACCTCTCTCGCAGCGCGTGTAGCAGATGTACACGACTGGGAACTCGTTACTATCGATGGTAACCTCTTAAAAGAAGGTGAAATCGGAGGCTTGCCAACAGTAGAAACGGTGACGCATACAGATGGTCATGGCATCACACGAAATGTAAAAACTACGGTATATGCTGTGCATCATACATTGGAACATGTGGCACAAGCTGTAGACCAAGGCCGCCATGTATTACTATTTATTGACGAAATTAACCGCGCGGAACATGCGGTGCAACAAGAGTTGATGAACCTTATTCTAAACCGTGAAATTAATGGTTTTTCTTTAAGTGATCAAGTGCGCATTATCGCCGCTATGAACCCTGAGGATTCCTTTGATTACCAAACGATTGACATGGACCCAGCACAACAAAACCGTTTTGTATGGCTTTATATGAATGCTGATTATATGCAATGGATTGACTGGGCTATCGGTGCAGGCATTGAAGAAAAGGTTATCGAATTCATTTCTTCTTATCCAGAATATTTAAATCAACGTCACGAAGACGATATCGATGCTACACCTCGTTCCTTTGAACGCGTGTCTGGTCTATATAGGATTTATAAAAATCAAGAGGGCACAAGCTATAGCCGAGATGTATTTATGAATGTTATCCGTGGTAACGTAGGCAAACTCATTGCTGAGGCTTTTGTAAACTTTATCGAGTCCGACCAAGAACCTCTTATTACTTTTGACGATGTATTGGCGGCGGTTCAAAAACCAGGTGCTATTATGTCTATGGCTGAGCAGGTTAAAGGTGAAAGTCCAACTCGTCTATATGTAGCAGCAAAAAATATGTTGCATCGTTTAAATCGCAATAGCAATGCCCAGGAAGTTCATCACTTTGTGAAATTTTTGACCTTGTATCCAGGGGACTTGCGCGTAGCCGTTATGAAAGACCTACGTAACACTTATGAGCAGGTTTACGCTTATGCGATTGAAGATGACCTCTTTGTAGATACTTTCTTTGAAGCCCAAAAATAGTTCTGCAACATAGTTAACTAAATGAAGATGTATATAGGGATAAATGAATTTAGAGAACTATTGGTTATAAAATAACCGATATATATAACATGATATAAATAAAATCTAATGTTTAACGAAAAGGAGGTGGAATGATGCAACGAAACTTAGATAAGGATGATATACGCGATGCGTCGGATTTGCTGACTCATATCGATGGCTGGGAAAAAACAGGTTCTTATGATGCGGAGGCTATCGAGGCTCTTGATCGATGCCATGCGAAACGAGAACGCATTCATCGCGAAGCAGAGGCTTTATATACACAAATATACGCAACCTATGAGGCCTATGTAGATAGCTATGAAAAGCAACATCATAGCATGGCGCCTGAACGCATAGCGGCCGATCTTATGAACCATAATATGTCGGATAGCCATATAGGTACCATCGGTCGAGCTCTTGAAGATATACAAGTAGAAGGCACGGACCTTGCCGTTATGCAGCAAGCCGTTATGACGCCTGCCTATGAACAACGGTTGTGGAATATTTTGCATGATGTGAATAGCTTACTCCTTGAAGAAGACCAATTCTTTGGTTATTTCTATTTACAAATGACTCATCGCATTCGCTTTGATATGACCAGTGCCTTCGGTATTAATCTTAAAAAGGGCGGATATGTGCTATATGTAAATCCCTTTATCTTGTTACGTCAACCGCCTGATGTGATGAAGGACGGCATTAAGCGTGAAGTTCTTCATATCATTTCTGCTCATTTGATGCGAGTAAAAGCACTGAGCCAAGGCTTTCACAAAACAGCAGTCCATATGGCTATGGACATGGTCGTAAATGATTACCTTGAACATGTGGACCGTGATGCGGTAACGGTGGCCAATGTAAATACGCGCTTTGGTTTGTTATTAAAGCGTTTCCGTACCATTGAATACTATGCGAAGGCTATTGATAAGGTTATGAAAGAAAAGCTTGACCTTTTTGTGCCTATCGATAACGCAGATACAGCGGTTGCTATGGAGTTTGATCCTCAAACCAGCCATGATATTTGGGATGAATCTGATTCCATTGATACAGATATGATGGACCAAATCACGGAGCGCTATATCAACGAAGCTTCAAAGGGGGATATGGAAGGCTATGTGAAAAGTCTTATTGATACATTTCAAAAGACACGCCGTGCCTTGCCTTGGTATTTCTACCTTAAAAAGCTAATGGGCAAGGTAGCGAGTGGATACAGAAAAACGACGATGCGTCGTAATCGTCGTCAACCTGAGCGTCTGGAGTTGTCTGGTACATTACGTCAACATAAAGCGAATGTATGGGTAGCTCTCGACATGAGTGGTAGTATAACTGATGTGGAGTTTACAAATGCCTTAGAGCAAGTGCTACAAATCGTGCATGCTTATAACCATCGTATTACCGTTGTAGAATGTGATAATGAAGTACGCCGTACCTATACGATGGAATCTGTAAAAGATGTAAAACCTCGATTAGATGTGCGTGGTGCTACAGCCTTTACCCCTGTATTCTCTATGGCTAATCAAAACCGTGTAGATTTACTTGTATACTTTACAGATGGCAAAGGGGAAGAGCGACTCCGAGAGGCTCCAAGAGGCTATAAGGTGCTGTGGGTATTGACCGGTGAGAATCCACAATTATCTTTGCATAACCCGTACGGCATGGTTCGTGAACTCGGTTATGTGGGGATTGATGAGACTCAGGATATTGATGAGTTTGTACGTATGGCTAACCGCGGAGGCTTTTCTATGGCTAATCAAGAGATTTAGTCTATTAGGTCCCAAGTTTTTTATAGGTCTGATCTTGAACCAAGACGGTATACAAAAAAGACGCAATCCAGTGGATTGCGTCTTTTTTAGGTCTGTGGATTTTTATTAGCTGTTAAGCTCAATAGAGGAACCTGGATCGATAATGAGCGCTGTTTGGTTATATTTGCCTTCAACTAAACTTGTGAATACACCTGGTTCACGGTCGATAACAGGCCATGTTTTGTAGTGGATTGGAATGGAGATGCGCGCTTTTACATAGGAAGCGGCAAGGGCTGCATCTTCAACACCCATCGTGAAATTATCACCGATAGGAAGAAGTGCATAATCGATTTCGCCAAAGCGATTTAATAATTTCATATCACTAAAGAGTGCAGTATCGCCAGCGAAGTAAATAATGTCGCCATAGAAGTCTACCAGACATCCTGCGGCATGACCGCCAGGAATGCCAGCGCCGTGGAAGGCAGGAACCATTCGAACAGAACCAAATTCAAAGTCGAACTTGCCACCTAAATGCATAGCATGAGCGCGGCAACCAGCAGCTGCGGCTTTACCTGCTACCTCTGCTGTAGAGATAACGAGTGCATCATTTGCTTTAGCAATGAAATCCGTGTCACCATAGTGATCGTCATGACCATGGCTGACAAAGATATATTGGCATTTAATATCTTCTTTTTTAGCGATATCCCATGTATTGCCGGTCAAGAATGGGTCAAATATCATGGATACATCACCGCGAGTGAGCATAAAGCAAGCGTGACCAAAATAAGTTAGTTTTGTTTTCATAGGAACACTTCCTTCCTTATACATACAATTGTTAATTCTATTGTATAATATAATAAATGAAAATAAAACTATTGGTGATAATTTATGCATATTTGTAAGGATGTATTATGGATTTAACACATTTTGATCAAGATGGAAATGCTTGGATGGTAGATGTATCAGATAAGGATATTACAACTCGTACCGCCGTGGCAGAAGGCTTTATTGCTATTAATGATGCTATTTACGATCGTATTGCGGCAGGAACTATAAAAAAGGGAGATGTTCTTAGTGTTGCTCAATTGGCAGCTATCATGGGGGCTAAACAGACGAGTGCTCTCATTCCGCTTTGCCATCCGTTGGCATTGACTAAGGTTGAGGTGCATTGCACTCTTATTGATGGTGAAAGTCTAGCCTGTACAGATGCTACACATAATCGTGCGGTTAAGGTTCGAGCTACTGTAAAAACGACAGGAAAGACAGGTGTTGAAATGGAAGCACTTACAGCGGTTCAAGTAGGACTTTTAACAGTCTACGATATGTGTAAAGCTATTGATAAGGGGATGATTATAGGACCTACATACCTCGTTGAAAAAGAGGGCGGTAAAAGCGGACATTTTGTACGGTAATGTATCAAGTAAATCAGTCACGATGCTTTCATGATAAATTAGTATATTAGAAATAATAATCTTTGTGAGCTTGAGCCAAGGAATATGCTTACAAAATAATTAAAATGTGTATTAAGAACGAGAATGTTATGAGGGCCTGCATATGAGTAAGTTACGATCGAAATTATTTATTGCGATGATGTCAGCCATGCTATTGGTAACCGCAGCCGGATGTGGGAAGGATAATCCTATTAACAATATCACTTCCTCTATGAGTGAAGATGAGGCGCAACGCGGTAAAGGAATTAATGGTGATTTAAAAGATCCTATTTACACTTATGATGCCATTGTTAATGGTGCACCGGGTGTGGTTCATCCTCGTAAAACCCCTTATGGATTTTACTCTCAAAAAGGGACTGAAGATGAATATGCGGTTTGGAAGAGTCTTGTAGAAAAACAGTTTAAAGATGTTAAACCAGTTCCTGAGGACGCATCGGAAGCTGAGATTAACCGATTATTTAATCAAATTCTATATGTTTCAGCTTATGATTATGAGCCTATAGAAGATTTGGACCGGTATTCTTATTTCGTGTTCCAAAAGGATCGGATTCACCCATTTACAAAACAACCGATAAAGGAAAATACACAATTGAATCTTGAGATTGTGTTGGATGCCAGCGGATCCATGGTCAATGAGATACAAGGTAAAAGCATGATGGATATCGCTAAAAATTCAATTAATGAAATTTTAACGACCTTACCGGATAATGCTAATGTAGGATTGCGCGTATTTGGACATTTAGGTGATAATACGGCGGAAAAACGTATGGAATCTTGCGGCGCTAATGAATTGTTACAACCGATAACAAAAGTGGATCGTGAGAAAATAAAATCTGTAATGTCTCCGATTCAACCGACCGGCTGGACATCCGTTGCCAAATCCATTGAAAAAGGCACCGCTGATTTGAGTCAATTTACAGGTGAGAAGGATGTTAATATTCTATACATCATAACCGATGGTATCGAGACTTGCGATGGTGACCCTGTGGCTATGGCGGAAAAGTTAAAAGGCGGTAAAACCAATGTAATACTGGGCATCATAGGGTTTAATGTCGATGCGAATCAGGATGCACTATTGAGACAAATTGCGCAAGCCGGTGGTGGCTATTATGCCTCTGCTAATGAAGCAAATACTTTGACCGCTGAATTATATCGCATTCATGAACTGGCAAATGCCAAATATGAGTGGGAAACTTTAAATGTTACAGAGCTTAATAGACTTAAGACTAGTCATGGAACTGGACGTTTGTTTAATAGCTTCTTAAAAGGGCAGGCACTTACTGAAAAACTTAATATTGATCAAACTATTTCCATTTTAATGGGGAATGAAGCAAAGATTATTACACCATACGGTAAGGTGTACAAAGCGTTGAAGACAAAAGCGGAAGAACGCAAAAAGCTTATAGAAGCTCTTTTAAAAGACAGAATAGCTGAGGTTGAAAAAGCAGATGCTGAGTACATCAAGTCTGTAGAGGCAAGAAAGGGTGAAATTGTTGCTTATATGCCATCAACAAGTCGAGTAGATAAGTTTAGCCGTTACTATGTTCCACGAGAAGATCGACCTGGTACGACGGAAGGGCAACAAAAAGATGGTCAAAAATTAGAAGAGGATAGACAACCTAAGAAATAAATATATGAGCCTTCTGTGTTACAATTAAGTTAAACACAGAAGGCTTATTTTTTCGAAAAGTGATAGATGAAAGTATTGTTTAGTATATTTTAATTAAAAATCTTAATTTTTTTTCAGTAGTTTACTTCTAATGGTATAATAGATTGTTAGAGGAGACTTTTTCTTCATCTATGTTAATAATATAAAGAGGCTTATAGTGGAAATTGTATTATATGAACCGGAGATTCCCGGCAATACAGGCAATATTGCACGCTTATGTGCTGCCAATCATATGACTTTGCACCTTATCAAACCGCTGGGCTTTTCCATCGATGATAAACATGTAAAGCGAGCTGGTCTTGATTATTGGCATTTGGTAGATGTACAAGTACATGAAAATATTCAAGAACTATATGAGAAATATCCTGATCGTAGATATTTCTACGCCACCACCAAGGCAAAGCATACACATTCTGAGGTTAAATACGAGATTGGTGATATGCTTGTTTTTGGCCCTGAAACGAGAGGTTTACCTGAAAGTTTATTAGACGGTAAAGAGGATACATGCATTCGTATACCTATGGTAGATGAAGCACGTTCTTTGAACTTATCTAATGCGGTGGCTATCATCGCCTATGAAGGCATGCGTCAACTTGACTACCCAGATCTTAAGGCTGAAGGCAAGTGGATTCAATCTAAATAGATATGCTTTCACAATAAACGAATATAAACAAATATAAATAAATATGGGTTAGAGGACCTACTAAATCTATATGACAGGTAGATTTTTTAACAGTGTTGTTTAGAGGAGGATATTATGAATTACGATAAAGCTCATGATTTAGCTCAAGCGATGCGTGAATCCGAAGAGTACAAAGAGTTAATGGCTGCTCAAGAAGCAGTGAAGGCAGATGCAGTAGCAACGGCTTTAGTTCGCACATTTATGGCACAACAAATGCAATGGGAATACGCTAAGTTGTCTGGTGCTCCTGAAGCAGATGAGTTGCAAAAGAAGCAAGAGGAATTGATGCCTCAAATTCAAGAAAATGCTGCAGCGACTTCTTATTTGCAAGCGCAAATGCGTTGGAGCCAGATTTCTAATGATATCTATAAAATCATTAGCGAACCAATCACTGAGGGGATGAAAGTGTTAGATCATGGCGAACAACAACCAAAACATTAAGGTATTACAAACAGCTTTATTAGAAAAATTACCAAGTACACGTGTACGAGAGCAGGAGCTTCTTTGTCATCATACGACATTCAAAATTGGAGGACCTGCGGACTTATTTATTGAACCTACTACGATGGCAGAACTTAGTTTTACACTTCGTACCATTCACGAATTAGATGTGCCTGTAACTATTATTGGGTGTGGATCTAATATTTTAGTGAAAGACGGAGGTATCCGTGGTGCTGTCGTATCAGTTCGACATATGACCCAAATCATGGATTGTAACGAAAACACATTGTGCATTGGTTCCGGGTATATGTTAAAGGATGCTTCTGAATTTGCTTGGGAGAATAGTTTATCTGGTCTTGAATTTGCCATTGGTATTCCAGGCACACTTGGTGGTGCCGTATTTATGAATGCAGGTGCTTATGATGGGGAAATGAGCCATGTAGTTACTGCAGTGAGAGCCGTAGATTTCCAAGGAAATATTAAAGAGTATGATGGATCTCACTTGGACTTTGCTTATCGTCATAGTGTATTCCACGATAATCATGAAGTTATTGGGGAAGTCATTATGACACTCAAACCAGGCGACAAGGATGCCATCAAGGCACGTATGGATGAGTTAACAGAAAAACGTGAATCAAAGCAACCTTTGGAATATGCCAGTGCAGGTTCAACCTTTAAGCGCCCACCAGGGTACTTTGCAGGTACATTGATTGAACAAACAGGCCTAAAAGGTTTGTCTGTAGGTGATGCGCAAGTATCTCACAAGCATGCTGGCTTCGTAATTAATACAGGTAGTGCAAGTGCGAAGGATGTACTTGACCTGATTAGTGAGGTACAACGTCGTGTGTATGATCAACATGGTGTACATCTCGAACCAGAAGTACGCATGATTGGTGAAGATTAATACAAATTAAATACTAATATAAGATTTCTTATGTAATGTTACTCTTTTAAGGATGACGGATTCATAAGAAATCTTTTTTTATAGTTTTTAAAAGAGTATGATAGGTTCATAGTTAGTTCATATTTTGGAGGCGATGATATGAATACTTTGTTGGCCCAGGAGATTTATGATAAAGCGCTAGAGTGTGGGTATGACAGTTGTGGTATAGTGCCTCTTGATGCACTTGATTTTTATAAAGAACGGTTGATAAAGCGTTTAGAAGATGTACCTGAAAGTAAAGAGGTATATGCGCATAGTAAAGATTTTTTAGCATTAAAAGAAAAGTATCCTTGGGCACAATCCATAGTAGTTTGTACTGAATATTTTGGTGATTATAAGTTTCCTGTATCTCTTCGAAACCGATATGCAAAAGGGTTGTTATTATCTTTGTTAAATATTCCTCACAGTGATGAGTTTAAACGACGGCAATCTTTTGAAGTCTGGCTTGGTGAAAATGGAATACGATATATTGGCGGTGAAACGGCGAAACCTGCCGGAATTATTCCTTTGCGGCCCGCTTCGGTAGCAGCTGGTTTAGGCATTTATCGAAAAAATAATTTTTTTTATGGACCTAAGGGTTCTAGCTATGAACTGGTAGGCTATTTAATTGATGAGTCCTGTGAGTATATTCAACAGTTAGAGATACCACCATGTCCGGATTCTTGTAATTTATGTCAGCAAGGGTGTAGGACAAAATCCTTATCTGCACCGTTTACTATGAATCCGTTAACCTGTGTATCTTTTATTAATACATTCGGTGATGGTAAGTTACCGGATGGTGTCGCAGACGATATGCTGGAGGCGTGGATATTAGGTTGTGATAACTGCCAGGATGCATGCCCTTTTAATGCAGATCATGACTGGAGCATAGGACTGGATTATCCCGGACTTGATGAATTAGAGCCGTTGCTACAGCCAGAATATATTTTGAAAGCCTCTGATGAGGAGATTATAAAAAAGCTGATTCCTAAATTCTGTTTCCATTTAACAGATAAACAAATTCCGTTGTTGCGTAAATCTGCTAAGCGGGCGATAGCGCGTAAATAGGTTTTTGTCCTAAGATGAGTCAAAAGTATAATCGAATGTTGAAATTGCCATGATTAGAATAGGTGTACTATTTTGACTTTTTTCTATAGACTGCGTTATAATTAACTGTTGCCATTTTTGGAAAATATACCTACATAGCTACTTTCACAGAGGCTATGTGATATAGAATATACTGAAAGAATTAAAGGGAGGATCTTATGATTCGCGAAAATCTTCGAAATGTAGCGATTATCGCCCACGTTGACCATGGTAAAACTACTTTGGTGGACGCGTTATTAAAACAAAGCCATGTGTTCCGTGAAAACGAAAAGGTAGCAGAACGCGTAATGGACTCCAACGATTTGGAACGTGAACGCGGTATTACTATCTTATCTAAAAATACTGCTGTTATGCATAATGGCATCAAAATCAACATCGTTGATACCCCAGGCCATGCTGACTTCGGCGGCGAAGTAGAACGCGTACTTAACATGGTTGACGGCGTATTGCTTCTCGTTGATGCTTACGAAGGTCCAATGCCTCAAACTAAATACGTTTTGCGTAAAGCATTAGAACAAAAATTGAAACCAATTGTAGTTATCAATAAAATCGACCGTCCAGACCAACGTGTTAAAGAGGTTGAAGATGAAGTTCTTGAATTGTTCATGGAACTCGAAGCTGATGATGATCAACTCGATTTCCCTGTAGTATACGCATCTGCTCGCTCTGGTATCTCCAAAACTAACTGGGATGACGAAGCCGTAAACATGGAACCATTGTTCCAGACATTGATCGATGAAATTCCTGCACCACAAGGTGATATTGAAGGGCCTCTTCAATTTATGATTACTACACTCGATTACGATAACTTCATCGGTAAAATCGCTGTAGGTCGTATCGTTCGCGGTAAAATGAAAACTAATCAACAAGTTGCGATCATGAATGGTGAAAGCACTCGTAAAGCGAAAATCGGTCGTGTATATACATATAATGGTTTGAATCGCGTTGAAACTGACGAAGCTGAAATGGGTGATATTATTGCATTCGCTGGTATTGACGATATCAATATCGGTGAAACAGTAGCAGATGCTGAAAATCCTGAAGCATTGCCATCCATCTCCATCGACGAACCAACATTGTCCATGGTATTCTCCGTAAACAACTCTCCATTCGCAGGCCGTGAAGGTGAATTCGTTACATCTCGTCACTTGCGTGATCGTTTGTTCCGCGAAGTAGAAACTAACGTTTCTATGAAAGTAGAAGAAACTGATTCTGCAGATGCTTTCAAAGTATCTGGCCGTGGTGAATTACACTTGGCTGTATTGATTGAAACCATGCGCCGTGAAGGCTATGAATTACAAGTAGGTAAACCTCGCGTAATTTTCAGAACTATTAACGATCAATTGTGTGAACCACTTGAAGCATTGACCATCGACGTACCTCAAGAATTCATGGGTACTGTAATGGAAAACCTTGGTCAACGTAAAGCTGAATTGACTAATATGGTTGAATTGGCTGGTTACCTTCGTATGGAATTCGTAGTTCCAGCTCGTGGTTTGATTGGTTTCCGTGCACAATTCTTAACAGCTACAAAAGGTAATGGTATCATGAATCATGTATTCCATGGCTATGCACCATATAAAGGTGAAATTCCTTCCCGTACACGCGGTGCTTTGGTAGCATTCGAAAATGGCGAAACTACTCCATATGGTTTGAACTCTGTTCAAGACCGTGGTACATTGTTCGTTGGTCCTAACCAAGACGTGTACGCTGGCCAAGTTATCGGTGAAAACACTCGTGAACTTGATATGGATGTTAACCCATGTAAGAAAAAACACGTTACTAACATGCGTTCTAGCTCCTCTGATGAAGCAGTTCGCTTGACTCCACCTCGTATTTTCTCCTTGGAGCAAGCTCTTGAGTGGATTAACGATGACGAACTCGTTGAAGTAACACCAGAAAGCATTCGTATGCGTAAAACAATCCTTGATCGTAACGCACGTGCGAAAGCTGCTAAAAACAAAAAATAATATCCATAAAGATAGAAAACGACGCTCCTTAGGGGGCGTCATTTTTGCATTATATCAGTATAAGAATGACATTTCATACATAGTAGTAAACAATATTTTCATTGTTTAGTTTGATTAAGATATTCTTATTAATTATATTTATATGAAAAATAGATGATAATTTTATCAATCATGATT
>CAMUQE010000034.1 GCA_947096075.1 Veillonella parvula
AAAAAGAAATACCTATAGAAAGCAGCAAGTCGATATTGTAAAAGCTGTATGTGAATATGTATCGACACAGTATATGAAGCGTATTACTATTGATTCCTTGTCTGAACAGTTTGATATTCCTACATCTACTCTGAAACGTTGCTTTAAAGGTGTATATGGTACAACCATACATCAATATCTAAAAGAATGTCGTATTAATGCGGCTAAGCGATTGCTTCAAGATTCAGATCAATCTATTTTAGAGATTGCTAATGCAGTAGGCTACGAGAACGGTAGTAAGTTTACTGGTGCATTCAAAGAAGCTACTGGTGTAACGCCAAGTGCTTATCGTAAGGTTTAAATAATTTGGATCTTATATTATTCTAGATAGAAATTTTGTGCTTTAGGCTAGGTTTGATAGTCTATGAAAATTAAATATTGTCCGAAACGTATGTTTTTGGTCTATTCGGAGTAGATATGTATAATACACTTTGCTACCATTAAATCTGTAAATGATTTTCAATGTCATTTGGTTGTGGTAGTAAAGTGTATTTTTATATGCATGGTTAAATATATGTCTGGAGGAAATTTAATGAATAGGAGTTGGGTACGGGCAAGGAGATATGTTATATTATCTTGCGCAGTAGCGTGCTGGTTGCAAATGCCGGTAGTTATGGCGGATAATGCGACTGTAACAACCGATGTGGTTCATGTTCGCGGTGCATGGGCTGAAGAGCAGGCAAAACAAGAGTCTCAACAGACGACGATTATTACGAAGAAGGATATTGTCAAAAAGCAGGCAAAATCCGTAGAAGATATTGTATTTTCCGAAACTGGTGTATCCAGAACCGTTGATTCGATGGGGCGCGTCGGTGTATCTATCCGTGGTGCAGATCCGCGTCATACCTTGATTCTTGTGGATGGACAGCCTGTGATGGGTGACCTTGCCAAATATCAAGGCGCCGGTGATGAATTACAGCGTCTCGGTACAGAAAATGTGGAACGTATAGAAATTATTCAAGGTGCAGCAAGTGCTAAATACGGATCCGACGCCATCGGTGGTGTTATCAATGTTATTACCAATAAACCGCGTAAGACTGCTGGCCTTCAGTTTAATGCGGAAGGTCGTAGAACTAAAGGCGACGGTGATATCGTACCGTTTTCCAATTTCTTTATGCGCGCTGATTCTGGCTCATTAGGTAAGTTAAAAGTTAATATTCACGGTAGTAAACGTGATATTATGCCTATTTATGCTAGCGAGCGGCGTCGTATCAGCGCTATGACCAATGATGAAGACCACGGGTTTTTAAAGAATTCCCTACGATATTACGGTACAAATTCCAATATAGGTTTGGCCGCTACGTATGATATTAATGATAAACAGTCTTTGGGAGTCCGTATCGATAGGTATAATGAAGACTTGGAACGATATGTAAAGCGCAGTACTTCCTATTTGGAACCTCAGGTTCATTACAAACGGGATTTAGATAGGAATAATCTTAATTTGACGTATACTGGTCAGGACAATAAGAGTTCGTGGAAAGCGGAACTAAATTATACACGGACCAAAGAAGATGATGTAACATTAACTAGTGACTATGGGAACAGTACCTATGAAGGAAAAAATACATTAAACTATGTGGATAATGTAGATCATCGTCAATGGAGCATAACACTCGGGGCAGATACACAAGTCAATAAGAAACATCTCTTGTCTTATGGCATGGGGTTTATACGGGAGACAGGCGAAGGTAGCAGACTAAAAAATGCGCCTCATACCTATAAACGGCATATCGATCCCTGGGATTACGATAAAAGTCTGGCGGTAAAAAACGGTGTTCCTTCATCCACAATTTATGACCATTCTTTCAGAAAAAACGAGGCCGGTGTAGAGCAGTGGAATAAGGAGAAAGAATGGTATAACGGAGATAAAAGCAAGCCAAACACATTGCCGGAATTTACTTACGAAGAATATCTTCAATATTTGGATCCGCAGGCGGGGATTGATTCCGCGGCCGCAATGGGGCTTGTGGACGGCCCCGTGACGGAGCGTACTCTGAAAAAACGGAATCCTGAAGCTTATGCGCGATATCAGCAGTTTGCTAAACGTTTATTAGCGGAGAATAAAGAATTTATTGAAGACTATCATTTTAATAAGGAGGGCCGAAAAGATGAAAACGGTAAGTATTATCCAGCACTTTATGATGCCTATTTACCGAGCTTTTACTATGGCGCCGTACCGGATTTTGATTCTACGAAGTTGAAATTAAACGGAGCTTATTTTAAAGAAGAGTATTTAAAACGCGTTAATCAACAGACCGCAGGACGTGCGGAGATCAAGAAACAGAATTTCTTTATTCAGGATACGTGGCAGGTTAATAAAAATACTACTTTATCACCAATTATAAGACTGGATCATAGTGATTTATTTGGCTCCAACTGGTCGTTTAATTTCGGCATGACTCATAATGTACATGGAAATGTACACCGCAGATTAAAGGCTAATGTGGGTACCAGTTATACGGAACCTGGTATGGGCGAGCTGTATTATAACTGGGAAATGTATGGCCCTAATATTACCTTTGCAACCATCGGTGGTGGTGAAGCTCGACTTGGTTGGTACTGGGTAGGTAATCCAAACCTTAAACCAGAGAAATCAATGAACTTTGATTTATCTTTGGAAGGGGAAAACAAAAACACCTATGCTAAAATCGGTGTGTTCCATAATAATATCCGCAATTATATGTCTGTTTATAATACGGGATATTTGATGGACTTCCATCCACAATACGATGAATCCACTACGTTAGGGGCTTCTAAATTTGCACATGCACCTGATATGATTTATAGCTTCCGCAATATTGGTAAAGCTCAAATTACAGGCCTTCAATTTGAAGTAAAACAAACTCTGAATAAGCATTGGAAAGCTCGATTAGGTTATACATACTTGCGTGCCCTCAATAAGAGCGACAAGGATATGCCGCGTGAATTATTGGATAAGCCACGTCATAAAATCGATATTGGTGTCGACTTTGAAGATAAGGCGAGCGGCTGGAGCGGTAGCTTATGGGGCGATTACTACATTCGCATGTTAGATAGTAACTCTCTATCTGGTGGTGGTAATTACATGGTGTCTTATATCGATCCTAACGATTCTAATAAATCTGTTATTCGATATAACTTGAACAATAAACGTAGTGCCGATATGTACGAGCGTAAGACGTATGGTATTTGGAACTTTATGGTTCAAAAGAAAATCAATAAAGACTCTCGTGTATACTTTGGTATTGATAATATATTTAACCACCGAGATGATAACCGTGCATTATCCGCCCGTATATATCGCGTCGGCTTAAATATGAAATTTGGCTTAGGCTCTGGTGAAAGTAAAGCAAAACTTACTAAAGAGCAATTGGAAGCATTACCACCAGCAGTGCTTAGTGACTTTATTACACGTCCATTTGATGAATCTAAATCTCGCGGTGTAGAGCTAGTAGGCGACTATCGTGTACGTAATGATAGCCACTTAGGTTCTGATCGACCTGAAACAAAAGTAACTCCAACGAGTTATGTGGCCGATGATGCGGCGAAAAACTTGGCAGATCGCAAGGAACATGGCTTAAATCAACGTATTCGAGTTGGTGTAGATGCTCGTATTAACGACAATACTAATGTACGCGTTGTAGGTAGTGCTTCTGGTCAAGCTGGTGTAGATAGCAGTCATGAAACAGAAGGCTCTAAAGGTTTTAATCATCAACGTCTCGAAGAACTAGATGTAACACATCACGGTTCTAAATGGGATCATAGTGTTGGTCGTATTACTGAATCTATGGGGGTTACAGGTTATTGGTTCAATAAAGAATATGATGGTCTTCGAAGCGTTTGGACTAACAAGGATACACAAGTTCGCGTTGGGGTAGGTAGCTTTAAACATAGCACAGGTATTAGCGATAGTCCGTATACTCATGCTATTTATACGAACTTTAAACGGGTCCCTACTGTAGACGAGTTCGTAGGTATTACGGGCGATACTGATGGTAGTAATAAAGAGCTTATCGTACCTAAAGCTGGGGATAAGATTAATTTTTACCAACAGCTAAAAGCATTGCGTGATAAGGAAGCTGCCTTAGAAGGCGAAGTTAAGGACTTGAAACAAAAAATCGACGATCTTAACTCTGATATTTGGTGGAAAGAAAATATTGATGAGTTACCAGCTGATCAATTAGCTCCATTAAAAGCAGATCTTGCAAAACTACAAACTCAATTGCCAGATGTTGAGGCACGCGTTGCAAAAGAGCGTGAACCATTGAGAGCAGCTCAGTTTGATGTAGTTCGTCGTATGCAAGAAATCGTGGCAAAAGCTTATGGTGCTGATGCAGATAAGCAAAAAGTATTGCTTGAAATGCCAGAAGTCAATGTTAAGTTTGCTTATAAAGATAAGCGTTATGATGAGGACACTGAACAATGGGTTCCTGATGAAGGCACAATCAATACTAAGATTGCTGCAGGTAAAATTGGTTTAACTGAAAATGATCCATTATTTGAAGTTAAATTAAGTGATACTTCTGTATTAGCGGATAATGGTAAAACATTCTTAACTAATTGGTACAATAAAAATAAAGCTGCTATTGAGGCCGCATATCGTAAAACGGCTCAAGATCGTGCAGCCCTTATCTTTAACAAAGATGCTACCTATACAATTAGCTTCGAAGATAACGCTTTTGATGGCCTAGAAAATAATATTTATAAAGTTAACTCTGTTGATGTTAAAGATTATGGCTTATCTAATGTTATTAACGTAAAAAATAGCGATCATTATCCACAATTACTAGCGTCCTATTTCAATGGTTTGACTCGTCTTCTTGAAAAGGCTGATGGATATAGTAGATTGCCTAGAGAAGCATTAGGTAAATACACAGGTAATGTTATCCCAACGACAGGTGTTGTATTACAACAAGATACAGTACCACCAATTGATAAAGCTGCCTATGTTCAAGTTAAACATATGGTAACCCCTCGACTTGGTTTAGCTGCTTGGTACTTGCGTTCTTTTGGCAGTAGTAACTATCGCTTCTATACGGCGAATGGTAATGCTACAGAAGCGCATGAGTTTAACAATGTGGCTAATGTATTTGGTGTAGGTGCTAAGTATCAATTAAACCATAATGCAAGCATTTCCTTTGACTATGGTCAAAACCGTAGTGACTATGGTCGCTTCATGAATGGCAATACTCATTATGAACATAAGGCTGGTTCATCTCAATTCGATATTAAAGGTCGCGATGTAGGTGGGACACCTCACTTCTGGGCATTGCGCTTTGATGTTGGTCGAGTTGATATGAATAAACCTGGTTCTTGGAATGCCTATGTGGATTATAAGTACTTCGGACATGGTTCCTTCTTCGGCGGCAATGGTACAGAAGCTGTACCTGACCGTTACTTAGATGGCATTAAGAGCTTCACCTTTGGTGGTGGCTATGTGCCAACTAAAGATCTTCTTTTACAAGCATTCTATACATTTGATGCAAAAGGGATTAATAAACGAGATACCTTATATGGATCTGAAAACTTCAAACTTGGGAATTATACTCGTTTCCAAATGACGTATAAATTCTAAAAAATATGTCCGATTTGTCCAAAACGTATATTTTTGGTCTATTCGGAGTAGATATACAAGATACACTTTGCTAACATTAAAATGTGAATGATATTCAATGTCATTATATGTTGGTGAAGTGTATCTTTTAATTTTGTGTGGGAGATACAAGTCATATGTTTAGTTAGAAATTTAGGAGGGCACAATGACCCGGTGGGGACATACAAAGCGTACCATAATTCTATCTAGTGCAGTTGCCTTATGGCTTAGCGCGCCTTTAGTGGTTTGGGCGGATAATACGACTGTCACTACAGATGTTGTTCATGTCAAAGGTACGTGGGCAGAAGAAGAAGCAAAACTGAACTCACAGCAAGTGCAAATCATTACTAAGAAAGAAATTGAAAAGAAACAGGCGAAGTCCGTCGAAGACATTATTTTTACGCAAACAGGTGTATCTAGAACGGTTGATGCTATGGGGCGTGTGGGCGTATCCATTCGCGGTGCAGAAGCTCGTCACACTCTCATCCTCGTAGATGGTCAACCAGTGTTAGGTGATTTCGATAAGTACTCAGGTGCAGCAGACGAAGTACAGCGTATCGGTACAGAGAATGTAGAGAGAATTGAAGTTATTCAAGGTGCGGCCAGTGCTAAATACGGCTCTGATGCTATAGGTGGTGTGGTTAATATCATCACTAAAAAAGCACAAAAGAAACCATCTGTACAATTTAATGCTGAAGGCATGCGTCGTAAGAGCGATGGCGATGTGTTTCCATTCCAAAACTTCTTCATTCGTGCCGATTCTGGTCAAATGGGCAAGTTAAAGGTTGGTTTATCAGGTAGTAAACGAGATCTTATGCCTGTTCTAGCATCTGTTAAACGTCGTGCCTCTGGGATGGCCTTTGATTATGCAAAACATAACTTCAAGCCAAATGTACTTCGTTACTATGGTGATGCGGCAGATATCGGTCTTGTAGCGACCTACGAGGCAAATGATAAAAATAAGGTAGAATTGCGACTTAATCGTTACACGGAAGATCTTGTGCGCGATGTTAAGCACTCCGACTCCGACTTAGAGCCACAGCAACACTTCAAACGTACGGCAGCTCGTAATACAGCTAACCTGCAATGGTCCTCTAGAGCTGGAAAGAGTGACTGGACTGTAGAAACTAATTACTCTCGTATTAAAGAAAATGACGTAGCGCTCATTAACTATACAGGTCGTTCCGCTTATGAAGGCTCTAATGAGTTGCGTTATATCGATAACATCGATCATCGTCAATTAGATATTCGAGTAAATGCTAATACGCAAGTCAATAAAAATCATTTGCTAAGCTATGGTGTTAGCTATGCTCGTGAAGAAGGTTCTGGTAGTCGCTTAAAGAGTTCTCCTAATACAAGTACGATGTACATTGATCCATGGGATTACGATAAAAGCTTGTTAGTAGACCGCCTTGATCGTCTCGTGCGACGTAAAGGCGATAATAGTGTTAAAGTTTACTCTCACATCCATGACTATAAATTCATTAATTCCGGTGGCGGCATGCCGCAATGGGATATGGATTATGAATACTATGGGGCTGAAACAAAGGCCCAAAAGCCGGGCATTACGTACGATGATTATGTGAATTATGGTTTATCGGAAAGCAGACTTAGTGAATGGTCAAGCACATCGCCGAATAATCAACCCGTAACGGATGAATTTAAGAAGCGATATTATGCTTTGGAAAATCGGTTGAAATCGGAAAATCCTGAAATGGCGGCACATCGTGCAAACATCGTAGGTGACTATTTTAAATATGGTGAGTCTAACGATCCAGAAATGCGTAAGAAAGCACCTAAGCTAAATGGTAAGGCTTTCTTGGAAGAGTACCGTAATCGCGATCAACGCTTGACTACTGGTAGTGGTACGATTCGTAAAATAAACGCTTACATTTCTGATACATGGCAAGTTAATAAGAATTTAACATTGTCTCCAATTGTGCGCTTCGACAATAGTAGCTTGTTTGGTTCTAACGTATCTGCATCTTTGGGCATGACATATAACGTTAAAGGTAATACACATCGCAGATTTAAAGCCAATGTAGGTACCGGTTATACAGAGCCTGGTATGGGCGAATTGTGGTATAACTGGGAAATGTACGCTTCTAACCCTGTAGGGATTGGGGTAGCAAAACTCGGTTGGTATTGGGCTGGCAATCCTAATTTGAAACCAGAAAAATCGGTCAATTTCGACATGAGCTTGGAGGGTGAAAATAAAAATACATATGCACGCGTAGGTGTATTCCATAACCGTATTAAGAACTATATGTCTGTATACTTCACTGGTGATTTTATGGACTTTGCACCATATCTTAAAGGTGATGCGAAATACCAACGTGCCCCGGATATGATTTATAGCTTCAAAAATATTGGTAAAGCTGAAATTACGGGTGTTCAAGCTGAAGTACAACAAAAATTCGGTAAATATTGGTCTGGTAAGTTAGGTTATACATACTTACATGCAATCAATAAGAGTGATCCGACAATGCCTCGTCAATTACTTGATAAACCAATGCACAAAGTTGACATTGGTATTACCTATGACAATCCTAAGTCTGGTTGGAATGGTTCCATCTGGGGCGATTACTATATCAACATGCTTGATAGTAATACTCTAAATAACGGTGGTAACTATTGGCCAGATATCTTGTCTGGTGATGCAGGCGTTTACAAGAAGCAAACATATGAAAAGAAAACATTTGGCATTTGGAACGTAATGGTTCAAAAACGTTTCAATAAAAATGCCATGATGTATTTCGGTATCAACAATATCTTTAATCATCGCGATGATGACCGCGCTACACAAGAACGCGTCTACCGTATGGGTGTTAACCTTAAATTTGGTGGTGGCGATAGCAGCAAAACTACGGCTATCGGGAAAACTAAAGATGGTGCGAATGTTACAGGTGCTAATGTAGCTAATGGTGAAGTGGTAAACTCTGAATCTGGTGTACAAAACGTAGCTGATGTAGTTCGTTTAACTGATTTTATTCGTTCTGATTTCGATACCACTAAAGAACGTGGTGTTACATTGGTCGGGGACTATAGAGCACGTTGGATGGCACATGATGGCTCTAACAGACCACAATCTCCATTTAGAGCGAACTCCGCTATTGCTTCTGCAAAAGCAAATATGTACGATGCAGACCGTCATAGCTTTGAGCAACGATTACGACTTGGCTTTGATGCTCGACTCAATGAGTTTACAAACTTGAAAGTTATCGGCAGTGCGACTGGTATGAGTGGTGTAGATACAAGTTGGACACAATCTGATTCCAAAGGCTTTAACCATCAACGACTCGATACCGTTGATCTTACAAGACGGGTTAAAAAATGGGATGTATCAGTGGGCCGCTTAACCGAGCCTATGGGTGCTAGTGGTTACTGGTTTGGTCAATCTTATGATGGCGTTCGTGCTGTTTGGAATGGTCATGACTCTCAAGTTCGTATTGGGGTTGGTACTTTCAAACATAGCACGGGTATTACTGATTCTGCGTATACTCATGCAGAACATGAAGTTATTTACAGACCTCCAACAGCAGCTGAATTGATTGGTATTAATCGTGATGATTATCCATACGATATTGAGAGTGCTACTAAAACCGGCTCTGATGGTGAGAAGAAGACCTCAACAGATTCGGCAGCTCCAGATAGTCCAACTGGTATTTATAACTCCACTTACAAAGGCAAGACAGATAGCCTCTATTTCTATCAACAGCTAAAAGGTTTACAAGATGAGTATGAAGCATATAAGGCTACATTGAACCTAAATTGGAGCAATCCAAACCGAGATCAAGAGCTTGAAAAGGCTAATGCTAAATTAGCTGAAACTCAGAAAAAACAAGCTCAAATTATGGGTCGATTACAAGATATTCTTACAAAAGCATATCCTACAGATATGGCAGGGACTAAATTCTCCCTTGATATCCCATCTGGTGGGTATGCAATGTATGAAATCACCAATAAGAAAACAGGGGAAAAACTGTATAAAACAGGCGACATTATGTATAACGTAAATTCCCCATTGTACCCTGAATCTATGAAAGAAAAGGCAAAAGGTCTTATCGTATCCTCTGATAATAAAGAAGCCTTGCTAAATCCTAAAGAGTATGTTGATAAACATGCAGCTGAGATTAATCAATCGATTACAGAAATTGCTAAATATAATGCAACTGATAACTGGAAAAACTACAATAATAGCGAGCTTGATGAAGTTTGGGTAAAACAAGCTGATGGTACATTTAAGAAATCTTATGATTATTATGGTCAACCATCAAGTGATTATGAATTCACTGGCTTCTTAGGTGCAAAGACTTACAAATACGATAGTGGTAAATACGTATTTAGTGATTATGATGCTAAAGATGCCATTTACAAAAAGAACTTCACCATGTCCTCTGGTGATTGGGGCGAAGGTGGTTCTTATTATGGTTGGGGCATGCCAAATGCTATGTATAACTATATGTATAATCTTGAAAAAGTTGTACATGATGCGGAGTCTGAAAATAAATTACCACGCGAAGCAATCGGTAAGGTCATAGGCAACTTGATCAGAACAGAAGGTGTAGTTCTTGAAAAAGATACTGTACCAGCTATTGATAAGGCAGCCTTTATTCAATACAAGAAACAAATTGGCTCTCGTTTAGGTTTGCAAGCTTGGTATTTACGCTCCTTTGGCGGTAAAACACATACATATTTAAATGCAAACGGTAACGGTAATGATGAACACAGCTTCTCCAATGTAGCTCATGTATTTGGTATTGGTGCTAAATATCAACTGGGTGCCAATGCAGTTGTTACTGTTGATTATGGTCAAAACCGTTCCAACTTAGGTCGTTACTTGAACGGTAACACTGTATATCAACATGAACGTGGTACGGCAGACTTTGCGATTAAAGGTCACCAAATGGGCGGGACACCACATTTCTGGATGGCTCGTCTCGACATTGGCCGTGCAGATTTAGATGTTCCAAAATCATGGAATGCGTTCATTGATTATAAATACTTCCAACATGGCTCATTCTTTGGTGGCAATGGTACAGGCGCTGTTCCTGATCGCTATTTGGATGGTATTCGTAGCTTTACATTCGGTGCCGGTTATGTGCCACGCAAGGACTTACTCCTTGAGGCATTCTATACATTTGATGCGAAGGGTACTAATAAACGAGATACTTTATATGGTAGTGAAAGCTTTAAGTTAGGCGATTATACAAGAATTCAAGGGACCTACAGGTTCTAATGTTCAGTCTGTAAACAGGCAGAAAGGTTACTAGTATGGAAAATTTAAATTATGTCATTCACTTGTTTCATAGCGGCGGATATGTAATGTATCCATTATTGCTCTTGTCTTTCATGGTTATCGCTATAGCTGCAGAACGTGCTTTCTTCTATCGTAAATATGCAGGCAAAACATTTGTTGTAACTCATGCAGTAAATGAATTAGTAAAACTACAACGTTGGGACGAAATCGATAAAGTAATTAAAGAAAACCCTTCTATTGCAAGTCGTATTGCGGAAGCAGGTTTAAATAATGATTCTAGCGAAGAAGCAATGAAGACAGCTTTTGCTGATCAAATGGGGGTTGATGCAGTTGGTTTCCGTAAATATATGGACTACTTAAGTGCAACAGTTACGATTTCTCCACTATTGGGTTTGCTTGGTACAGTAACAGGTATGATTGGTTCTTTCAGTATCCTTGACTCTGGAGCGGGTGCATCTGCCATTACTGGTGGTGTAGGTGAGGCCCTTATCGCTACAGCATCTGGTTTGTGTGTAGCTATTATGGCGTTTATCGTTTACACAATTTTTAGTCATCGTTTGGATTCCATTATTAATCAAATTGAAAATATGTGTGTAAATATAGTTACAGCTAAACGAGAAGGGTGGAAATAATTATGAACTTGCAAAGCTTTCGTATGAAAACTAAGCCGGAATTCATGATCATTCCAATGATTGATATCATTTTCTTCTTGTTGGTATTCTTCATGATGAACAGCTTACAAACAGTGGCTCAAAAAGCCTTGTCTGTACAATTACCACAGGCTACTAGTGCTTCGGCACCAGCTCAATTACCCGTGGTTTTAACATTAGATGCAGAGGGTCATATTACGATTGATAACAAGCCAATGAGTATTGACGATGCTGAGGCAATGGTAAAACAACGTATCCAAGAAAACCCTAATGCTAGTGTTATCTTACAAGCAGATAAACGAGCGGCTCATGGTCAAGTAGTAGCAATCATGGACATGTTAAAACAATCTGGCGTTAAACGCTTAGCTATTGCAGCTGAACAGAAAGGATAACTATGGGACTAGGCATATCATGGAAAAAAGCAGCCATTATATCCGCCGTAGTTCATCTTATTGCTCTCTTTATTGCTGTAATCTTTTTTGTAGTGGTTCCAGCCATTCAAGAAATGGATACCTATGAAATCGACCTCACACAAAGTGTGCTCGATGATGGTGGCAGTGGACATGCTGGTGGTGGCGGAGGTAACAGAGCCGATCTGTTCCCTAAACCATTATCTGCAGATGAAGTAGCGGCAAGAACAAAGGCTGTTGTAGCAAATGTTGAACCATCTACCGCAACAGATATTCCTGATGCAGTAGATGTGGCAGCTAAAGCAAGCGAAAATAAAGGCAATACATCCGGTAATAATTCCGCTGTTGGTGGCACCGGCCCTGGATCTGGTGGCGGATCTGGCGGTGGTCATGGTACCGGTGAAGGCACTGGAGTTGGTGATGGTAGAGGCCATGGTACTGGTACAGGTGATGGTACTGGTGAAGGTGATGGTCATGGTACAGGTAAAGCAGCGTTCAATGTAGAGGGCTTTTATGCAGCTGTAGATAGCCAAAAACAAATTCCTTATGCGGCTATTAAACGTAAAATGAACGTAGATGTTACAATTAATGTAATGGCTAAATTAGATACTAATGGTAATTTAATAGATGTATATCCAACTAGTGGTGGGGATGAGATATTTGTAGAAGCGGCTCTTGATGCAGTGCGACGAGCGACTCCGTATCCAAATGAAACAGGGGATATACAACCAGTAGAAGTTCCTGTACACTTTGTAGTACAGGCTGATGGTGAAGACGAAGAAGAATAAATTTATCTAAGTAATAAAGGAGATATTTATGAAATCTATTATTTTATATTCCTCCCTCACGGGAAATACAAAAAGCGTAGCGGAAGCAATGGCTTCTGTTATGCCTGAAGGTACACCTTGTGTTCCTGTAAAAGAAGCGCCTGATAATTTAGCTGACTATGACACTGTGTTCGTAGGTTTCTGGGTAGACCGTGGTACAGCTAATAAAGAAGCGGCTCAGTTGATTGAAACTTTGACAAATCCTAACATCGTATTCTTTGCTACGTTGGGGATGTATGCTGATTCTGATCACGCTCGTGAAAGTATCGATAAAGCATCTACATTGTTGCAAAACAAAGAATCCCTTGTAGATGGGTTTGTATGCCAAGGTAAAATCGATCCTAAAGTAATCGAAATGATGTACAAAATGTTCCCACCTGGATCTGCACATGGTCAAAGCCCAGAACGCGATGCGTTACATAAAGCTGCAGAAACTCATCCAGACGAACAAGACTTTGCAAATGCAAAAGAATTCACAAAATCTGTACTTGCAAAGTTGCAAGCCTAATTTCTGAAAGGGGATTGGAGTATGAGTTTAGCAAGTTTCTTTGAGTCCATTCCGGAGAAGCAGCGAAACCTACAACTAGGTTTAGAATGCGATAATCCGATGAGTGGTGCATTTCCTCATAAACGTGTTGTTCATGCAGGTCTTAATGGTACGCTTGTTTCTCCAAAAGAAACGCAAGCCGTTTGGGATGCATTAATGAATGGGGCTCCTAAAAAGGGCGAAATGCAATGCGCTTACATTCATATTCCGTTTTGTAAGACAAAATGCACATATTGTGGATTTTTCCAAAACGGTACGAGTCAAAGTGTTGAAGACCAATATATTGATGGCCTTATCAGTGAATTAAAGCTCGCTAGTGAGCGTCCGAGATTAAAAGATGGCTTAATCCATGCCTTGTTTATCGGCGGTGGCACACCGACATCTTTATCTCCTACAAACTCTGAAAGACTGCTCAAAGCAATTAAAGCGTACTTGCCATTGGCAAATGATTACGAACTTACCTTAGAAGGTCGTATTCACGATTTAATTCCTGAAAATCTTGAAGTTTGGATGGCAAACGGTGTTAACCGTATGTCCATCGGTGTACAATCTTTCAATACAGAAGTACGTCAAATGGTAGGTCGTTTAGATACGAAAGAAACCGTATTAGAACGTTTATCTGCCTTGAAAGCTTATGGTCAATGCTCGGTTGTTATTGACTTGATCTATGGTTTGCCTGGTCAAACTATGGAGGTTTGGGAACAAGACTTAGCAGATTTGGTAAGCTCTGGCGTAGATGGTGCGGATCTATATCAATTAAATGTATTTGATGGTAGTGATCTCAATAAAGACATTACAAACGGCAAAGTTCCAGCTGCAGCCACAACCGCGATGCAAGGTGAGATGTTTGAATTCGGTCGTAAATACCTTGATGAACGGTCCTATCGTCGATTGAGTGCCGCTCACTGGAGTGCGAATAACCGTGAACGTAGCTTGTATAACACGTTAGCTAAATCGGGTGTACCTATGTTCCCATTTGGTAGTGGTGCAGGTGGTAACGTCGACGGTTATGGTATGATGCTACATCGTGCATTAAAGCCATACGAAGATATGGTTACCCGCGGTGAAAAACCATTTATGGCCCTAATGAAACAAAGTGATTTACAACCTATCGTAAACCAAGTAGTAAGTCAATTAGAACAAGGATTCCTCAATATTATGAGTTTAGTAAAACTGGATTCAAGATTAGATGAATTGAACTGGCTCTATAAATTATGGGAAAAACGCGGTCTTGTTGCCTATAATGGTTTACTTTATAAATTGACTGCAGCAGGTGAATTCTGGACTGTAAATCTTACACAAAGTACATTAGAAGCCGTTGAATATATCCTGACTGGTAAGAATTCCTTTGCTGTAGAAGCAGTAGCTGCACAAGATACAAAAACAACTTCTAAAGACAATCCTAATCAAGAGGTACGGGGGATTGGCCAAGGTAAAGCTAATATTTCTGTACCAACTGATGAAGATTCTGAAGCACAGCGTAAAGAAGCTCTCATTGCTAAGGCTAAAGCTGAAATTGCAAAGAGCGGTGCTTCTGGGGAAGCAGCAGAACGAATGGTGCAAGCTATGTACAATTTGAGTGCTGATGAAATTGAATATATGATGGAACGTATGATGTCCTAAACTATTATGTTACACCTCAATTCTAACAACCTTTTCCAATAATCAACATATAATATACAAGACATATTACGTGACATATACGTGCTCTCTGTAGTACAAAGTAGCCCCAGACTTCGGTCTGGGGTTTACTTTTTATACAACGAAATGTATTCTGTAATTAATAGGAATTGGATTAATAAATATCA
>CAMUQE010000035.1 GCA_947096075.1 Veillonella parvula
TACCTATTTAATTGATTCCTATTATTAAAAAATGTTCTATACGCTAATTGACAAGTAATAAAACAAGCAATCGATATGGTAGATAAACTCATAAATGTCACAATCATTTGATATTTTACAGCTTCAAGTGGGGGCATCCCCGCTAAAATAAGGCCGGTCATCATCCCTGGTAAAGCCACAATCCCTAAGGTCTTAGCACTATCTACAGTTGGCTGCAATCCAGTCTTGATAACATCTCGCACGATGGCTTTTGACGCTTGCTTAGGTGTACTTCCTAGCGCTAGTTTAATCTCTACCTCTTGTTGACGCAATTCAAAATTTGATAGCATTTGGCGATAACAAAGCCCAATCGCTACCATAGCACCACTAATGACCATACCACCAACAGGAATCACTTGATAAGCAGTAAAATTAAGCACGCCCGTTAAAAGCAGAATCGTTAAAGTAATACTTGCACCTACGGTTATAGCAAACCAAGAAATCCATAGAGCATAAGGAATTCCCTTTCCCCGCTTAGAAGAATTATAGGCTGCATTGATAGCCATAAAGCCTAATAAACCGATTATAAATATAGGACTTTCGGTACTAAAAATATAAGCTAAAATAAGACCTATGACAAATAACTGTATTGTAGCCCTCAAAGCACTTATAAAAATATCTTTCTCTAACTTCAACTCCTGCCGATAGGACATGAACATACTGATAATAACTAGTACAGATGCAAGGCACAATGAAGTAGCAGATATAGTTTGAAATTGACTCATCGCAATACCTCCTCTTTAGCTAACGATCCATCCACAATTGTAATGCGACGATTAGCCATGCGTAAGCTTTGCTCCTCACTATGTGTAATCGATATGATGGTCATCCCATTTTTATGAAGCTCATCAATTACTTGTTCTACAATAGTAGTGTTAACAGAGTCTAATGCAGAGGTTACCTCATCCAAAAGTAATACTTTAGGTTTAAAAATAAGACTGCGGATGAGGCAAATACGTTGCATCTCTCCACCAGATAATTCGTCATTACGTCGCTCTAAATACTCCATAGGCATATGAAGTAAATTGAATAGAGATTCAATATGCTTCATATCGGGCTTCATACCGCGAATATCATAAGGGAACAAAATATTACGACGTACCGTTTTCGCAAACAAATAAGGTCTTTGAAAGCAATAGCCAACCTCTTTTCGATAGCTTTCAGGATCTATAGTAGATAAATCACGTCCATTATAAGTAATAATCCCCGAAGTAGGGCTAATCAAATCACTGCACAATTTTAAAAGTGTACTTTTACCACTACCAGAAGGTCCTACAATAGTGAGATAATCTCCTTCATTTATAGATAGAGATACATCACGGATAATAAACTTGTCTTTTACGACATAGAATATATTAGATAACTCTAATAGTGCCATAATGCCTCCGATTAAATTGAAAAATTCTAGAACATATTTGATAATCACTTTAAACTATATTATATTATACCAATACAACGAACACCATAATAAACAAAAACAAGCAACAAAAAATCCCTAGTGAAAGCCACTAGGGATTAATAGTCTTGTAAAATTAAGCTTCTACAGGGTATACGCTAACTTTACGGTTATAACGACCAGCACGTTCAAATGCTACTTTACCAGGCACAAGTGCGAATAAAGTGTCATCTTTACCGATACCTACGTTAGTACCAGGGTGGAAGTGAGTCCCACGTTGACGAACGATGATGTTACCACTCTTTACGATGGAACCATCATGGCATTTAACACCAAGACGTTTAGATTCACTGTCACGACCGTTACGAGTACTGGACACACCTTTTTTATGTGCGAACAATTGCAAATCAAAAGTAAACATTAAGTTCACCTCCTATATTTCGTGAATTTGGACAAACTCTGGATATTGACGGCTAATTTCCTCCAAACCGAGAAGCATAGTCCCCAGAATATCCTGTCCACTCTGATTAATCGTACCAGAGAGAACTATATCACATTGACCTTCGCGATTCGTATACTCCCCTTCTTGTCGAGCAATTTGGGTGAGTCCTAACATTGCCGTTGCCGATAAGGCAGACACTGCGGCACATACGATATCGAAGCCATGTTCATCATATCCTGCATGACCGGACATATGACAACCAATTACTTGACCATCACTATTCCGCTGGATTCCAATGGAAACCATAATTAAGCTTGGATAGATTCAATACGAACTTTTGTGAACGGTTGACGATGGCCTTGACGACGACGGTAGTTGGATTTAGCTTTGTATTTGAATACTAAGATTTTTTTACCTTTACCATGCTCAAGAACTGTACCTGTAACTTTTGCACCGTTTACAAGAGGAGCGCCAACTTTAACGTCGCCGTCATTCACTACAGTCAAAACTTCTTCGAATGTAACGGACTCGTCAGCAGCTGCTTCCAATTTTTCGATAGTAATTACATCGCCTTCAGCAACGCGATATTGTTTACCACCAGTTTTAATAATTGCGTACATGAGAACACCTCCTTGTTATCGAACTCGCTGAATTCGGTATCCCGACCCGAACTTCGGTCGGGCGTTTAAACCTGCTTCACGCGGATTGCAAAGTTCAGAAAACCGAACTAATACTGATATATTATATCCTATTTACATTATCATGTCAAACAAAAATCAACAGAATCCGCTCAGTTTCTGACACTTTCATATATATATACCTTAAAATTCCCCAATAATCCCAAGATGTTGTAAAAGTATCTTTGTACCGATGAGAATCAATACACCGCCACCTACTATATCTGCATATTTTCCAACAAATCGGCCCATAAATTTACCTAAGTAAACACCCACTAAAGATATACCAAAGGTAATAACACCAATCATCGTAGATGCTTCCCATACATTGATAGGTAAGAATGCAAAGGTAAGTCCTACAGCCATTGCATCAAGGCTAGTCGCTACGGAAAGCATCATCATTTCCCAGACACCCAAGAATTGCTTATCATCGTCATCTTCATCATCATCGCTAAGTCCCTCTCTGATCATAGCGATACCTAAATAACCAAGAAGTCCGAAGATAATCCAGTGGTCCCAATCAGCAATCACATCGATAAATTGACGACCGATGAGCCAACCGATAAAAGGCATTAAGAACTGGAACAAACCAAAAAGAAATGCCAAGGTAACTTTCCGGCCATTCTCGCCTACAGGCATTGTCAGCCCCTTACCAATAGATACGCCAAAAGCATCCATGGCAAGACCAATACTAATTAATACAATTTCAAATATAGACACTATATTCACCTATAAACAAACTACTTACTTATTCAGCTATAGCCATCAAGGAATACCCTTCTCGACTAATTTGTGGATTTACCACAATAGAAATCTTGCGCCCTATAGACTCACCTAAATCCTCGAGAACAGTCTTTGTTAAATACTGAGCCACCTCCGGATGAACTTCGATTTCTAGATTCGTTTTAATACGTCCCGACTTAAATAACTCGCGGATACGACGCACAATCTGCATATATACGGTGCGGCCTGACAACATATAGCCCGTACCACCGCATTGGGGGCATATATCAAACATCAAGGTTTGCAAGCCTTGGCGGGCTCTTTTTCGGGTCATCTCTACGAGACCAAGCGAACTAATGCCGCATACAACAGTTTTCATTTTATCTAACTTAGCTTGTACCCCCAACAATTTTAACAATTCTTGTTGATGCTCTTTATCTTTCATATCGATAAAATCGACCACAATGATACCGCCAATATCGCGCAAACGCAATTGACGACAAATTTCTTTTGCCGCCTCTTTATTGACTGTGAAAGCTAAATCTTCCAGCTTATTAGACTTGCCAGTGTAATGAGCAGAGTTCACATCAAATACGGTGAGGGCCTCCGTGTGATCAATACGAATTGAACCTCCAGAAGGAAGATTAATATCGCGAGAGATAAGATTTTCTAATTGCGGTTCAATGTGGTTTGCCTTAAAGATAGGTGTACTATCGCGATGACGTGTTACTTTAATTTGTTGAGACGTAGGTCCATGACCTAAGAGATCCATCAATCGACCTTCACCCATATCGGAATCAACGATGATTTCCTCTACATTGCGATGCGCATAGTCCCGAACAAGGCGGAACCAAAAATCCGCATCACTATAAAGGTCAGTACCACTCTTAGCAACCTTAAAGCGCTTCAACACATGTTGCCAGGTCCGCCACAGATACTCCATATCGCGACCGATTTCATCGGCACTGGCCTTAGCTGCTGCAGTACGAATGATAAAACCGCAACCTTCTTGTACATAAGGGGTTGCCAATTCTTGTAGTTTACTGCGCATGGTTTCGTCTGTAATTTTCTTAGAAATATGCATGCCTTCAGAATATGGTAATAGTACCATAAAACGACCAGCCAAACTGACGTCTGCAGTCACGCGGGCACCTTTACCGAGCATTTCTTCTTTCACTACTTGAACGAGAATTTGTTGCCCTACAGATAGGCGTGGCAAAATTTTCTGTTCCTTCCCTTGTTGAAGGTTCAAATACGCATTTTGAGAGCCCCCAATATCAACAAAGGCCGCTTGCATACCGTTTAATACGTTCTTTACTGTGCCTTTGTACATATGATTTGCCATATGAGACTCATCGGTACGCTCCAAGACAAAGTCCACTAGCTGGCCTTCTTCGTCGATAACAGCCATACGAATTTCTTCGCGCATAACATTGACCAAAATTTTATGCATCCTATCCCTCCCTTCTTTGTCATCTAAATTAATTAGTAATTAATCTCTAAAGGCGTATAGCGGCCTTTTTCGTTTTCTACCATAATTGCTTTACGATGAATTTCGTAGCCAGAAGTAATAGGCCAATTATATTGATTCTTGCCTAAATTCCACACTTCGCTAGGTTTGATTGTACCTTGCGGATAAATGCCGATGCCCATTGTAAGGGTCACCATACCCTCTTTAACAGAGGCTACGATCGGTTCTTTTACAAACTCTTTTACATCAATGGTACGAGTTTTCTTAGGTGTTACCTTTTCATAAGAAATTTCCATTGCTTCATTAAAAGGTTTGAGTAACGCAGCCCAATCAGCATTTTCATCTGTCACAGGGCCTGTTACCTCATAGATAGCAAAGTTACAGATGGCCATCATCTTTTTCACCTTTTCAGGCATTTCTTTACCATCTAGAACCTCAAGACCAGGAGGCGCTACACGGTTTAAACGGTCCATAATGGACTCTAAACTATCCTCTTCAAGCACATCCATATCGATATATTCAGCCGCTGCGGTTACGCCTAAGGCGAGTGCAGAGGAGAAGCTAATTTTCATGTGAGGGTTAAACCCTTCAGAATACGCCATTTTAATTTCTGCTCGGCGTATCATTCGCTCTACAGCTTGAGCATAATCAAGGTGCGACAAGAATCTCAATTCTTCGCCTTTATTTAAGGCCAAACGTAACTTTTTCAACTCTGCCACCCTCCTTATAGTCAATAATAGCTGTATTGAGCTCTGGACATACATTACAGCCCTTACATGGAGCTCGACGACAATCGCCTGTAAGCTTCGCTTCTACTGCTTGTTCCCACTCGCGTTTTAAGAAGGCTTTGCTTACAGTGCAATCTAAATGATCCCAAGGCAATGGCTCATCGAAATCACGGGTGCGACGTGCATAGTATGCAGGATCCAATCCGCAGTCAGCAAATGCTTTCAACCAAGTTTCATAGTTAAAGAACTCGGTCCAACCATCGAATTTACAACCTGCCTTCCAAGCCTCTACGAGAACTTTAGACAATCTGCGGTCCCCACGAGCAAAAGCGGCTTCCATATAACCAGTATAACCATCATGATAGTGGTAGGAAATATTACGATTATTGATGAGAGACTTTAAGTAACGTTGTTTGCGATGGATTTCCTCCACATCTTGTTGACCATACCATTGGTATGGTGAATGTGTTTTTGGTACGAAAAAGGATACGCTCACCGTTACAGAACCATTTCGCTTCCCTGTAATTTCACGGTGTAAATCGAGTACCTTGTAAGCAAGATCCGCAATACCAGCCAAATCTTCGTCTGTTTCTGTAGGAAGGCCCATCATAAAATATAATTTAACTGTATTCCAGCCAGATTTGAAAGCATTAGTACAGGCCGCCAATAAGTCTTCTTCACTAACGCCTTTATTGATAACGTCACGCATTCGTTGCGTACCTGCTTCAGGAGCAAAGGTAAGCC
Organism: Veillonella parvula; assembly: GCA_947096075.1. Classification (GTDB taxonomy): domain Bacteria; phylum Bacillota; class Negativicutes; order Veillonellales; family Veillonellaceae; genus Veillonella; species Veillonella parvula_C. The sequence goes on from CAMUQE010000035.1 coordinate 6,221, forward strand.
CGCTCTTGCGCACTTGCTGTACCTTTTTCGCAATATCAATAGAGAAGCTGTCGATACGCAAGGACGGTAAGCTAACACTAACTTGTTTATCTTTAAACTCTTCCATGAGCATATCTACAAGCTCAGGTAATTTGGAGTAGTCTGCAGAGCTTAAACTCATCAAGGATATTTCATTGTACCCAGTATTGGCAATCGTATCTTTAGCAATTTGCAACAAACGCTCTGGTGTCTTTTCACGGACAGGACGATATAGCATACCAGCCTGACAGAAACGACAACCACGAGTACAACCACGGAACAATTCAAGAACTGCACGGTCATGAACAATATCAAGGAATGGTACTACAGGCTTTGTTGGATAGAATACATTCTCTACATCCTCTATAATACGTTTCTCAACGGCTGCTGGTACGTCTTCAAAACGCGGCATAATCGATTTAAAATCGCCTTGTTCTGTATATTCAACATCGTATAGAGCTGGACAATAGGTACCAGGAATTTGAGCTACTTTGCGCAAGAAGCCTTCTTTACCACCTGGGAAGCCTTTCGCTTTTTCTGCTTTGAATAGGTCGATAAACTCATCACCCCACTCTTCAGATTCCCCGAGGGATACGATATCAAAGAAATCTGCAATAGGCTCTACGTTATACGCACAAGGGCCTCCGCATACAAGTAGTGGGAATTCTAAATCACGATCCTTAGCATACATAGGAATGCCTGCTAAATCGAGCATATTTAAAATGTTAGTAAAGCTCATTTCATATTGAAGCGTAAATGCTAACACATCAAAATCTTTAATAGGAGTACGTGTTTCTAAGGAAAATAATGGAATATTACGTTTCCGCATTTCCTCTTCCATATCGTGCCACGGTGCAAATACGCGCTCTGCTATCGCATCTTCACGACGGTTTACGAGACCATACAAAATCTTGATGCCCAAATGACTCATGGCCACTTCGTACACATCGGGAAAACCTAAAGCCATAGTTACATCAACAGTACTGTGATCTTTCACGATACTATTGTATTCGCCGCCCGTATAACGAGCTGGCTTTTGGACATGTTGTAACCATGACGTATCTAATTGAATCATACATCCTCCGTCTTTAATGAAAGACTTCTTTCACAATCAATCCTATAAAAGGATATTAAAATATATATTTTGTCCGCTGTCTAGCGATATTTAATAAAATACCAATGCTCAGCATATTAGTTGTTAGCGCACTAACGCCATAGCTAAGGAATGGCAACGGAATCCCCGTTACAGGCATGATACCAATCGTCATGCCTACGTTTACGAGCACCTCGAAGGCAAACATCGTACCGATACCCGTTGCTAATAACATACCAAAATTATCATTGCAGGTATATGCTATTTGAATACTGCGATAAATAAGCATAAACAATAATAGCAATACTACAATGCATCCCACAAAACCAAATTCTTCGCCAATTACAGAGAAGATAAAGTCCGTATGATTTTCTGGTAAAAAGTTCAACTGACTTTGAGTGCCATTAAAGATACCTTTACCAAAAATCATACCCGACCCGATAGCAATCTTAGACTGAATGATATGATAGCCAGAACCAAAAGGATCAATATCTGGATTTAAAAATACTAGAATACGTTGTTTTTGATATTCTTTTAGCACAAACCAACCCAAAGGCATCAAGAATAAAGCCACACTCGCAATGATTTTTATAAGCTTTGTTTTGATACCAGATATAAAGAGCATCCCTACAAATATAGCAATATATACGAGGGATGTCCCCAAGTCAGGTTGTAAGAATACAAGTAGGATAGGAACCCCTACATATAACACTGGCATCAATAGGGATTTAAAGGTATCTAACTTGCCAATGCGCGGTTCTAGCATTTTAGCCATACAGATAATCATCAGTAGTTTAGAAAACTCTGAAGGCTGAATAGTTATTGGCCCCAATTGAATCCAACGCTGTGCACCTAGTGCGGAGGTACCAACTACCATAACTGCGATTAACATAAGCATGGTAATCACATAAATCATATTCCCCCACCCTTTAAGACGATGGTAATCTAGAAATTGCATACCTATAACGACAGCTATATTTGCTAAAAAGAATACGAGTTGTTTTATCACTAGACTACCAAAACCAATAGCCTCGTGATTCACATGGGTAGCACTACCAATAGCTGTAAGACCAATTCCGACAAGTAATATAGTACATATGATGATAGTCCAATCACTATCTGTCCATATTTTACGCCACATCATATCACCTATTTCAACTTGCTACGGCGCCACAAGCTTTGTTTTCCTTGCACCAACAAGCAATGCGTGGTCCAACCACCACGATTAATGTAATGAACACTGTTAGAATCATCAAAAGTAGAATCACCTACTGTCGCAAGACTTGGTGTGCTAGCTTGCTCCTTCGATGCTTTTTTCTTAGTTACATAAGCATCAAAGTGCTTTTGTACATCGTAGTCTTCCCAACAATCACCGGTCGTTACATAATCTACAAGAGGTGCTAACACAGCTTTTAGTTCACTAGAAACAAATTCTAACAAACGACCATCTTGTGTATAGGTCAGAACATCCTCATCATAAGGGATTATAGCCCCTACATATTCAGCGCGAAGAACATCTAACATATCATATAAATTGATATCCTCTCCGTCGATAGGTACCGCGTTAAAAGCAATGGCATAATCACGAATATTATGCTCCTGACATACTTGAATCATGCGTGCCCCATTACGTAAGGACACCCATAATGGATGTGTCACTACGATACAGCGATTTACTAATTCTAAAATAGCCTCTATGCCCTTGCCGATACCAGCAGGAGCATCGATTAAAATATAATCATATTCCTCACAGAGGCGACGGACTAATTTTTTATATTTCTTACGACCTATATCTTCCCAACGGGCACTTTGGCTAGCTGGTAGAAAATCTAAGTTTTCAGCAATTGATACGATAGCATCATCCATATAGTCTTTATCTTTGCTCGCATCTAGTGCGTCGTAAATAATTTCATTTGCCACACCTAACACAAGGTCTAAGTCGCGCAATCCAAAATCTCCATCACAAAGCAATACGCGATGCCCTGCATAGCTTAAGGCTGAACCCAAGCAAGCAGTAATCGTAGTCTTACCTACGCCACCCTTACCAGATACAATGCCGATTATCTCGCCCATACTAATCCTTTCTTGGTTGCCCACTAGTTACCGCATTCTGAGGTTTTTGCCCATTATTAGAGCTTGTTCCCGCAGCGGTTTCTTTATTACCTTTACTAGTTGTATCATTAGATTTCTTATTCACTGGTACATTGAAGTACGCAGCCAATATATCTCGTACGATAGGCCCTGCCGACCCAGCACCAAAGCTACCTTGCTCAACAAGTGCAACCACTACAATTTGTGGCTTATCATATGGTGCATAGGCGACAAACCAGCCGTGATCTCTGCCATGTGCATTCTCTGAAGTACCCGTTTTACCAGCTACATCAATAGGAAATCCTTTAAACAACTCCCCTGCTGTACCACCTTCATTAGTAACGTCACGCAAGCCTTCGCGAACAAGATCCATAATATTTTTTGGTACAGGTAAAATACCGAGTTTGTCTGGGCCAAAGATTTCTTTTGGCGTACCATCCTTATTATCAATACGACTCACCACATATGGGCGGTATTTAATACCACCATTTGCTACTTCACTGAGCATAACAGCCATTTGTAATGGCGTCACCAAGGTAAAAGACTGACCTATGGCCGCATCAAAAGTTTCACCTAAATACCAATCTTCATTATACACTTTGCGTTTATAAGCAGGACTTGCCATATTACCAGAGGCCTCACCAACAAGATTGATGCCGGTCTTTTCACCAATACCAAAGTAGCCAGCATATTTTACAAGTCCTTCTATGCCAACGCGATTGCCCATTTCATAGAAGTAAACATTATCTGATTTTGCAAGAGCTTTATTAAAGTTGAGCCACCCCAATGCTTCGCCTTCTGCATTTCGTTTATCGATAAGCCAATGTTTACCACTATCAAAAATCATTTCTTCAGGGGTAACCTTTTTAAGGTCTAAAGCCGCCGTACCAGTGATAATCTTGAACGGCGAACCTGGCGGATATTCACCAGAAATAACCTTATTATCAAACGGATGGTTCTTATCATTATTCAATTGATTCCACTGCGCCGTTGTAATCCCTTTCGCGAACCAGTTAGGGTTAAATTCAGGCGCACTGACCATAGCCAAAATGGCACCCGTATTGGGATCCATTGCTACTACAGCAGCTCCTTGAGATGGAATACCTTGGGCACGCAACTGTTCTAATTGGTTCTTAACAGCTTCTTCAGCAGCCTTTTGTAAATTTGCATCTATTGTCAAATGGATATTAGCTCCAGGCACTGTATGCTTTCTATCTACCTCCGCAACCGGTCGGCCTGTAGCATCAACCTCTACCTGTTTACCACCATCAGTGCCACGTAAGATGGAATCATATAATTTCTCAAGGCCAGAACGGCCTAAAATAGTACCACCACTAATAAGGGTATTTGGATCTTGCTGTTTTAGCTCTTCTAATTCTTCTTCGCTCACTTCACCCACATAACCAAAGAGCTGAGAAGCCATCGTTTCATATGGATAATAACGAAGTGGTTCTACATCTATGGTAACACCTGGTAATTCATGACGATGCTCTTCTATGGTTGTAACTACATCCATAGAAATATCACTAGCAATACGAATTGGCTCATAACCATATTTATGATCATTTACCTTTTTTGTAATATCTTCTGACTTCATTTTTAGCAAGGCTGCCAACTTAGCAACTTCACCTTCGTCTAAAGCCTTACCCGTAGGCAAAATTGAGATGGTGTATGCCGGTCTAGAGCCTACTAAGATTTGACCGTTTCGATCGTACATAATACCACGAGCAGCTGTCATGGATACCATGCGCAAACGGTTACCTTCTGCCTTAGCTTGGTAATAACCACCAGACAAGATTTGCAATGTCATCAGACGTAATGCCAAGACTATAAATATGCCGGCTACAATGTAAAAGAGTACATCAAAGCGATTCGTTTTTCTTCGTTTATAGAGGCCTTCAAGCACTCTTTCACCCCCTTAATTCTTACCAAATATAACCTTCTTGTTCATCATTCTTGCGCCATAACAAACCATGTACAATAGCGCCTAACAAGCCATTCCAGAACATCACGGGTAATACCATATGCCACAAGTATAGGACAAAGTGCAAATCGCCACCACTAGCTAATATCATAAAGCTACGAATAACACCATCTAGCAATGTACAAATAGCTACTATACCGCTAGACCAATACCAGCGTTCTTCATAGATACGATGCTTTACGGCAGATAATAGGTATACCACAATTACGTAAGGGAATAGATGGAGCCCAAAAAAGTTAGATATCAATACATCGTGTACGATACCTCCAATAACAGCAGATATCAACCCCATACGACGACCTTTAAATAAAGTAATCATGACAATTATCGTCAAAATTAAGTTTGGTAACCAATTTGTATGGAAAATAGTAGGCAATAATTGCGCTTGTATAAAATATATTAAAAATCCACAGAGAGCTAAAGCTAGACGCATCATTGTTTAACGGCCCCCTTTGCCCCCTCTACTTGATCTCGTTGTGTTTGAGGTACAAGTTTAGGTTCAAGTTCTGGTTTTTGTGGTGCACTTAGAGAAGACGAGGTAAGCACAAAAACTTCTTCTAAACGATAAAAGTCTACACTCGGTGTGACTACCGCATTTTTAACAAATCCTTCCGAATCATTTTCGATAGATTGCACGTTGCCAACAGGTAAACCTTTTGGATAAATACCACCATAACCGGAGGTAATCAACTTATCCCCTACCAATACGTCCCCATCGCGAGCAATATTTACCATAGAAGGTGTACGAGGTGTATTTCCATTACCTTTTACAACGCCAGACAAACGAGATTCAGGTCGTTGTACAAGGATACCTATTGCGCTACGCGGATCAAGAATGGTTTGAACGCGAGCAGAATGCGGATACACATCTGTAATAAAACCAACGACACCACTAGGTACAACAACAGCCATATTGACTGCCATTCCTTCTTCACTACCTTTATCAATGGTGAAAGTATTTGTCCAAGTACCATAATCCTTTGTAATGATACCCGCTAAGGTCATAGAGAATTCTGGATGGCTACTTTTATAGTTTAAAAGCTGACGAAGACGAATATTCTCTGCCACTACTTCATCGTAGTTAACTACCTTTTGTTCCAATGTAGCTTTACGAGATGCTTCCTCTTCACTTTCAATATTAGAGAAAATAACATTATTAAGTACTGTAAAGCTAGTTTGAACGCCCTCTAATAAACGGGCTGACCCATAAGCGAAAGGCGTTGTAATTCCTTCGAGGGTAACCGTAACAAAGGGAATACTAGTCCGTTGCTTCCACGCAAAGCCGAGCAATGCCATTAGGATACAACCAATGACAACGATGATAATTAACTTTTTATCTGACTGTATCATGCTAATCTCGGCCCTTTCTATTCTTAGAATTTACAATAAAACGCGATAAGCTCACTAAATCAGATGAGGCCCCATTAAGGCCTACCACAACTTTTGTTTCAGGTGCTTCAGGAACGTGAACAGGTACCCCTAATTCAGTACCAATCCGGTCCGCTAAACCAGATAGTCTTGCTGTACCGCCAGTAAGCCATATGCCATGTTGCATAATATCAGCCACGATTTCTGGTGCAGTAGCACGAATCATTTGCTTAACCTCATCCAAGAGCCCTATCAAACATTCATTTATAACTTGGTACACTTCAGATTGATGAATCACACAACGTCTACCTAAGCCGTTCATCATATCGCGCCCTTGAAAGGCATACTCTGCATCCTCTAAAGGAGCGACAGCTGTTCCTAATGTATGCTTAATATCTATTATAGTTTCATCAGATACGATAATGCCAAAACACTCACGCACATAGCGCAATAAGGCATTATTAATATCAGAACCACCAAAACGAATTGTTTTGCTATCCACGATACCACCTAAAGAAACAATCCCCATATCAATAGTGCCACCGCCGATATCAATGACCATAGATCCTTGCGCTTCAAAGATAGGCACACCACAACCAATAGCAGCCGCAACAGGTCGTTCGATAAGAAATACCTCTCTAGCACCAGCTTGAATAACAGCATCCATCATGGCTCGTTGCTCAACATCGGTCATCCCACAAGGAACCCCTACGACAACGCGAGCTCGACGCAATGCATTAGATACCTTATTAAGAAAGTAGCTAAGCATAGTATGCATAACGCGATAGTCAACTATAAATCCATCCTTTAAAGGCGTTAACGGACGCCACATATCGGGCATGCGTAATACGAGGCGCGCCGCTTCATCACCAACGGCTACTACTTTTTCTTGTTTTGTATCAGTTGCTATAATCGATGGTTCGCTTATAACAGTCCCTCGCGTCCCCCCCATGAGGCGCGTTTGTATGGAACCAATATCTATACTTACATCTTTTCCTAGAGTAGGTAAAATGGAACTCATAGTAATTTCTCCTTCATTACATCATCATTCCATTTTACCATATATAACGCGACTTTTTCCATTGATATCAGTACCTTTCCTTTTGTTAAAAGCACTGATAATGCATAATTCCTGTACTCATAAGTCATACATAAAAATTACATAACTTCATACATAAAATCTCATATACAATAAGGAAAAGCACTCATTTATAGGAACTTACCCATGCATCAAAATTAGGTATAGTTCAAAATGAGTGCTTTTAATAATCTTATTTGGCTTTGTTCAGTTTATTTAGGCTCAGCTCAATTTACCAATTTCGCTGAGGCTCGTAAATTCATTATCCCCTATAACGATATGATCGAGTACAGGGATTCCCATAAATTGACCTGCACTGACAAATAATTTCGTTAGCCGTATATCTTCATCGCTAGGCCTACTATCACCTGAGGGATGGTTATGAATCAGAATTATAGCCGCCGCATTGCATGCTATAGCTTTTTTAAATACTGCTCTTTGCTCTACAAGACTTGATACTAATCCACCATTAGAGATATGTTCCAACTGAATAAGCTTATTTCGAGATGTTAGCATGGCAGCCCACACATGTTCCACATCTTCGTGACGCAGTCGCTCCATCACATATTGAGCTATTACAAAAGGTTGCGAAAAATCTTCATAAGTCTCTTTAATCTTTAACTCCCCTAATCGCCTACCCATTTCAAGTGCTGCACATAGCGTCACTGCTTTATCTCTACCAATACCCTTGATTTTGATCAGATTATCTACGGTCATTCGGTTAAGACCATAAACACCATCATCAAAGGATTGTACGATATCACTTGCCAAAGAAATCGCAGATTGCCCTTTTACCCCTGTGCGTAATAAAATAGCCAACAACTCCTCCATCGCCATATGTGATGGACCTAAGGCGAGAAATTTTTCTCGAGGTCGCTGGAATGGTAACATATCTTTTACACTTACTGTTGGTACTTCCATAGAATCTCTCCATTCAAATAGATAACACCATTTGTAAATCAAGCAACAAACACATCTACTCTCTTAAAATTTATTTAGCACAGCACAGCACAGCACAGCACAGCACAGCACAGCACAGCACAGCACAGCACAGCAC
>CAMUQE010000036.1 GCA_947096075.1 Veillonella parvula
CCATTGACTATGAGTTATAGATTGCTTCTTATTGACTAAATCTAAAGGATTTAAACACAGATTAGCATACTGAAAGTTTTCATATCTACTTATTGATTTAGATTGTAATTTTGTCTTTAATCTTCTTAAATACTCCGTCACCAATGCCCTTCACCCCCTTAATACCTTCAATGGATGTAAAGGGACCCTTTTGCGAACGATATTCTTCAATTCTCTTCGCCATAGCTGGACCAATACCTGGTAATGAATCTAATTCCTTTGCAGTTGCCGTATTGATATTAATTTTGTTACCGCGCAATAAAACCTCTGGATTACCGTGAAAGTTAAATACTATATGGATATGATCTCCCGCATTTACTGGTTTTGCCATATTGACTGATTCTACATCAGCATAAGGTAGTAGCCCACCTGCAAGCTTTACCATATCTCCATAAGTAGCTGAATTTTCATATTCATACAATCCTGGTGATACAACAGCACCTGTAATATACGCAATTGGTTTATTGGGCAATTGTTCTACATTTGATATAGAAGTATTTCCATCTATTGCCCCTTCAGCTAGGACAGAATCTCTTTCATCTGTTATAATAGGCCATAGGAAATAAATTCCTACTAAAATACATAGGATTAATATAATTATCGTATACGGCTTCAATTTACTTTTCATAATGCACCTCCTACTAAAGGATTTTCCAATATAAAAGTAAACTCCTACTGTTGACTCTATTGGTCACACAAGCAGGAGGTTTTTAATTGATGTCGAATATAAGGAGACTCAATGAATCAAGATACATTAAGAAAATATGCCCGTACATTATTACAATACGGCGTAAATTTACAACAAGATCAAACTTTAGTTATTTCTATTGATGTGGAAAATAAAGACTTTGCAGTTATCGTTACAGAAGAAGCTTATCAATTGGGGGCTAAAGAGGTTGTCCTCAACTGGCGCTGTTCACCTATTGCACGTCAACGTTTAATGCATGCCAAAGAAACAGTGTTAGAAAAACCTGCTAACTGGATTCCTGAATTCTATAAGCAATATATCGATGATAAAGCGGCATTCTTATCTTTAATTAGTGCCAACCCTAAAGCCCTTGCTGGCATCCCGACAGAACGTATTTCTTTACAGTCTCGTAATTTAAACAAAGCCTTATCCTTCTATCACACAGCCATTATGAACTCTTCTGTTACTTGGTGCGTTGCTTCTGTACCAACTGTTTTATGGGCAGATTTACTCGGTTATGAAGGTACCGATGAAGAAAAAATCGACCAATTGTGGGCAACTTTGCTTAAACTTTGTCGCATCGAAGGCATTGAGGCAAAGGATACATACCGTCACCACATGGCTAAATTACGCCGTCGTCGCGAAGCAATTAATAAACTAGACTTAAAAGCATTACGTTACACTTGTGAAAATGGTACTGACCTCTTACTAGAATTACCAGAAGGTCATATTTGGCAAGGCGGTGAAGAAGCGTCTAAAGATGGTACTATCTTCAATGCTAATATTCCTACCGAAGAAATTTTCTCTGCTCCGCAGTACAATGGTGTAAATGGCATCGTATATAGCACAAAGCCTTTAATCTACCATGGCAATACGATTTCTGAGTTTTCCTTCACTTTCAAAGAAGGTAAAATTGTAGAGTACACTGCCAAAGAAGGTTATGAAGTACTAAAAGAATTAGTTGAGACAGATGAAGGCTCACACTACCTTGGCGAAGTTGCATTAGTTGATCATTTTAGTCCAATCAGCCAATCCAATCAAATCTTCTATGAAACTTTATTTGATGAAAATGCATCTTGCCATCTGGCAATTGGCTCTTCGTACCCTACCTGCCTCAAAAACAGTGATGGTTTATCTGACGACGAATTAAAAGTACGTGGTTTGAACCACTCTTTAACACATGTAGACTTTATGATTGGTCATGAACATATGAATATCAAAGGCTACACTCGTGACGGCCAAGAAGTTGATATTATGATTGACGGTCGTTTACAAGTATAAACATAAATAAAAGATAACGAAATCCCCCATATACAACTGTATATAGGGGATTTTAAAAGCAATTAAATTTTTATTACATTACAATGTGATATTCAAAGTGCGGCCTGTAGGCTTGTATTCAATAATTTCTACACCTGCAGTTTTTAACATCCGTTTAGATGCCTTAACCTCTTTTGTATCTTTGTAAAGATCATCTCGGTAGATAACTGCTTTTATGCCACTTTGAATAATGGCTTTCGCACATTCATTACAAGGGAAAAGTGTTACATATATTTTAGAACCTTCTAAAGAACCGCCCCGATAATTAAGTATAGCATTGAGTTCGCTATGTACAGTATAAAAGTATTTATTATCATCTGCTGTATCGCGTTCCCATGTGAAATCATCATCACTACAATTTAAAGGCATACCATTATAGCCAATAGACAATATTTTATTATCATTACTCACAATACAGGCACCTACTTGTGTGTTTGGATCTTTAGAACGCTGTGCCGCTAAAATGGCAACACCCATGAAGTATTCATCCCAAGAAATATAATCGTTACGTTTTGCCATAGTTACCTCTCTTAAAAATAAGCCCCCATCTACCTATGTAGTTGGGGGCTTACATTATTAACCAAAAATATCATCATTTATATTTATTTAACAACGATATTTACAAGTTTACCTGGTACATAAATAACTTTTACAATGTTTTTACCTTCTGTAAACTCTTGAACACGGCTAGACTCTTTAGCCATTGTTTCTAATTCTTCTTTCGTAATATTTACGGAAACAGTAAGTTTATCGCGAACTTTACCATTTACTTGCAATACTACTTCTACTTCGTCTACTACAAGCGCAGCTTCTTCATATACAGGCCAATTTTCAGTATGAATGGATGTAGTTTCACCCAATTCATGCCATAACTCTTCTGTAATATGAGGAACGAATGGCGCTAAAAGAAGCAATAAGGAACGAGTCAATTCATTTGCTAATGCGCTATTGATAGTCTCTGCTTTGTCCTTATGAGCGTACATAGCATTTACAAGTTCCATGATTGCAGAAATTGCTGTATTAAAGTTGAAATTATTATCTAAGTCTTCCGTAACCTTTTTGATGACACGGTGTAACTCACGACGTAATCCGAATTCGTCTTTTGTAAGTTCACCGATAACATTTTTCTTAGCTTCTTCATTGTACGCATCAACGATACGCCATACACGACCTAAGAAACGGTAAGAGCCTTCAACACCTTGATCAGACCAATCAAGGTCACGATCGACAGGAGCCGCAAATAGAATGAACAAACGGGCAGTATCTGCACCATAAGTATTGATGATTTCTTCTGGAGAAACTACATTACCTTTGGATTTAGACATTTTGCTGCCTTCTTTAAGAACCATACCTTGTGTTAACAAACCACGGAATGGTTCGTTAGCTTCGATAAGGCCTAAATCGTGAATAACTTTCACAAAGAATCGAGAGTACAACAAATGCAAGATAGCATGCTCAATACCACCGATATATTGGTCTACGTTCATCCAGTAGTTAGCAATTTTTTTATCGAATGGAGCTTGGTCATTTTTAGCGTCTGTATAGCGCAAGAAGTACCAAGAGGAATCGATAAATGTATCCATTGTATCTGTTTCACGACGTGCAGGGCCACCACATTTAGGACATGTAGTGTTTAGGAAGCTTTCAGATGTAGCCAATGGAGATACGGCACCAGATTCAAATTTAACATCCTCTGGCAAGCGTACTGGTAACTCTTCTTCAGGAACGAGTTGTTCACCACATGTTTCACAATATACTACAGGAATTGGCACGCCCCAGTAACGTTGACGAGAAATCAACCAGTCACGAAGACGGAAGTTTACTTTACCTTCACCAATACCGCGCTCATTAAGTGCAGCGGTAATATTTTTACGAGCCTCTTCAGATGTTTGGCCGTTAAATTCACCAGAGTTAACTAGAATGCCATCTTCATGGTACCATTCTTGCCATTTTTCAAGGCTATATTCTTCGCCTTCACAAGCCACAACTTGTTTAATAGGCAAATCATATTTATGAGCAAATTCCCAGTCCCGTTCATCATGTGCAGGGGAACCCATTACAGCACCAGTACCGTAATCTACTAACACATAGTTAGCAATCCATACTGGAACTTGTTCTCCAGATATAGGGTTTACCGCATAGGAACCTGTGAACATACCTTCTTTAGGTGCCTCTGTAGATGTACGGTCAATATCGCTCATATTCCGCATACGCGTAATGAAAGCTTCTAATTCAGCTTTATTAGGAGCGTTTTCAATGAGGCGTTCTACATATGGATGTTCAGGAGCCAGTACTACATAGCTTACGCCATAAATAGTATCAACTCGTGTAGTATACACAGATACACGTTCATTAATGGATGGAACTTCGAAGGAGAATTCTGTACCTTCAGAGCGACCAATCCAGTTCTTTTGCATCAATTTAACGCGTTGTGGCCAGTGATCAAGAGTGTCTAAATCAGTTAACAAGCGATCAGCATATTCAGTGATGCGCAAGAACCATTGAGACAAATCTTTTTTCTCAACAGGGTTATCACAGCGCCAACAAGCACCATCGATAACTTGTTCATTTGCCAATACAGTATGGCAAGTTTCACACCAGTTTACTTTAGCTTCTTTTTTGTACGCTAAGCCTTTTTTATAAAATTGTTGGAAGAACCATTGAGTCCATTTATAGTAATCTTCTTTGCAAGTCGCTACTTCACGGTCCCAATCGTAGGACAAACCAAGAGCTTTTTGTTGTAATTTCATGTTCTCGATATTATCGAGAGTCCATGTTTTTGGCGCAATACCATGTTTAATAGCCGCATTTTCAGCAGGCATACCAAAGGAGTCCCAGCCCATTGGATGCAACACGTTAAACCCCTTCATTTTCTTGAAGCGAGCTACTACGTCACCGATAGAGTAGTTACGTACGTGACCCATGTGTAAATTACCAGATGGGTACGGGAACATTTCTAATACATAGTATTTTTCTTCAGATTCATCATATTCTGTTTTAAATGTATGGTTATCTTCCCAATACTGTTGCCACTTTTTTTCAATATCTTGGGCTACATACTTTTCGTTCATGTAGGGGCCTCCTCATATGGTCAACCTCATAAGTTGCCATTTTATAATTAATGTTTTTATTTTACTACGTACTGTAAAAGCAGTCAAACACTAGCGTTTTACGACTTGAATAGTTTTTGTTAAATCATTATTAGGGCTTGTATTTTGATCAGAACTATGACTAGTATATAAATCATTTTGCTCTTTAACAGTTTGTTTATTGTGTTCTTTTCTAGCTTTAGCCTCTTCTTCTAAGCGTTTTTTCTCAGCTTTTACTTTTTCAACTTCTTCTTTTGCTTTGCGTTTAGCAACTTCTTTCTCTTCTTTAGCTTTCCGTTTTGCTTCCGCTTTAGCTGCTTTTTCTTTTTGTTTTTCTTCTAAGCGCACTTTATAAGCATCAACTTTAGACAACGGCTTAGCTTCTTCTACTTTAGGTTCTGGAACAACATGGTTAGCAGATTTAGGCATACCACGACCTAAATCTTTTTCTTGAATGATAGCAATCGTAGAAGTATCTTCAAACCCTTTACGCCATGCAGCAAACCCACCAAGGTGTAATTCTTTTACCAAATCAAGTTTTAATCCTAACGATGTATTATCTTCAAACCAAATACGATCTGAACCAGAAGCTGTTGGAATAGATAAATAGTATAACTTTAATCGATCATCCCAAGTCATTTTATCCCTGTAATTAGAAAAGTAATTACTTGTATTCTTCATAGCCAATGTTTCGCTTTTAGCATAACCATTCCTGTCATGCCATAAGCGCATATAGAATGGTACGCCTAATATTAACTTTTGAGAAGGAACTTCAGATAGCATTCTTTCTGTATGGCTACGAACCCAAGGATAACTTGCAACAGGACCTGCAGTAGTACTCTTAGCCCAAGTTTCGTCATACGCCATAAGAACTACATAATCTACTGTATCTGCCAAAGCTTTACGGTTATACACTAATGACCATTCTGGACTATCAGAATAGCCAGTCACATCGATAGAAGTTTTAATATTATACTGATGTAAATGATTAGACAAATAAGCTACAAATGTTGTTAAACGATCACGGTCAGCATAATCAATGTTTTCAAAGTCAAAGTTATAACCATCAAACCCATATATATAGGCATATTGAACAAGGTTATGAGCAAATTTCTTCCATACCGATTGATCCGACAAAATACCACTTGTAAAATTAGAGTCAAACCGATTAGTAATTAACGGCCAAATATGATAGCCTTTATCCTTATACGCTTTCACATAATCAATATTTACATTTGAACTTGCTTCTAAACCTAAGCTATGCAATTTAAACCAACTTGGAGAAATAATATTATCACCACTCGTATTGAGTTTGGCCTGATACGGAATTCCCTCTGTTGTCCATGGATCAAAAGCCCAAGCCAATGGTGTTTGCAATGTATAAGGTGCTTTCACCGTAGATGCTTCTGGTGCAGGTCCTAAAATAAGTTGACCATTATTTTTTGTATAGCTAACACCCAGCATAGCTGGCTCAGACTCAATATCTACATAGGATATACCATCTTTTTTGGTAATGGGCAATTTAACAGGTTCACCTACGGCTGCAGGATTTAAAATAACCGTATCACCTTGTAATTCACTTTGTGGAACATATACTGTATATGCTGTTTTATATTGATTTGCTTCGTAATGACGTGTAGTAGTGGCTAAAAATTGATCTAATGGTACCAATACCTCTGCTTGTACGATTGTACTAGATAATGCAGACATTACTAAAGCTGTTAATGATTTTATAATAGTAGATTTACGAATCATGTACTCTCCTAATTCTAGGTCCCATACTGGGATACAATACCAATCTCTATATTATACCATATTATATATAGTTCATCTCTTTTCTTGCATGAAGGATATATGTAATTTATAATTTAATTTATGTACTAATAAAAATTATCACATAAGGAGTTTTATATGCATCAATATTTATTTTTCATAGGGGACTTCCCTATTAGAGCCTATGGTACCATGTTAGCTTTGGCTATCATTTGTGGTGCCTCTGTTGCCTATGTACTTTTGAAAAAGGATGGCCGCGGTTGGCATGAACACATTATCGACTTTTCCATTACTGTAGCCGTAGCTGGTCTCATCGGTGCCCGCCTATGGGACGTATTCTTCTTTGATTGGGATTATTACGGTAATCATTTATTGGAAATTCCCTTTGTTTGGCAAGGTGGCATGGCCATTCAAGGTGGCGTAGTACTAGGCACAATTGCTGGCTATTGGTATCTTCGTAAAAACAAAATTGACTTTTGGGCTTTTGCTGATTTATTTGCTCCTGCATTGATTTTGGCTCAATCGGTAGGTCGTATGGCAAACCTTTTAAACGGTGATGCTTTCGGTCATCCTACGGGCGGTAATTATGGTATTATCTATCCTGAAAGTACCCTTGCCTACCGCACCTACGGAAATCAACCGCTTTGGCCTGCCGAAGTATGGGAAGGACAAATCGATGTTCTTATCTTTGTAGCGCTTCTGTTATTTGGATCTTTCAAACATGCGAAGGGTCAAGTATTCGTACTATATGCCATTCTCTATTCTACGGCTCGTTTTTTCTTAGAGTTCTTACGTGGCGACTACGTAAACTTAACGCTAGGTTTAAAATCTGCTCAAATGACAAGTTTAATAGCTATCATTGTCGGTATCTGTGTATTCATTTATCTAGGCTATCTAGAAAAGAAAAATCAGGCTGTCATAGTGGCTACAGAACCAACTACAAAAACTAAAAAACGTAAATAAACAATACAGAAATACTTAACAAAAAAGTCCTATACTCATAGGTTTTACCTGTGAATGTAGGACTTTTTCTATTTAAACCTTAATCTAATAAATAATGTAATAAATAATGTAGTAAATAACAAATTATCTAATCAATTGATTTGTAAGGTTAATGTTTAAATATTATTTTTTGAAAAAACTATTTATTAAAAGGCTATTTCTTATAAAACTATTGCTTATATATTTTCTTTTACTTTTAACGCATCCAGATCTTCTAATGCACGATTTGCAATCAATGCATTTTTCTCTTTTTTCTTACGTACTTTTTGAGGCCAAGACTCCATGATACCAAAGTTGACGTTCATTGGTTGAAAATTTGAACCTTCGTAGTTAGAAATATAGTGACTAAGGGAACCGATAGCCGTCGTCTTAGGAAATTCAATAAATGGTTGTTTTTCTAAGTAACGGTCTACTTGTAGGCCTACCATTAGACCACTAGCAGCAGATTCTAAATAACCTTCAACTCCAGTCATTTGACCAGCAAAGAATAAACGCGGTTCCTTTTTAAGCTGGAATGCATGATTCAATAACTCAGGAGAATTGATATACGTATTGCGATGCATAACACCATAACGGATGAAATCAGCATTTTCAAGGCCTGGAATCATACCGAATACACGCTTTTGCTCACCCCATTTTAAATGAGTTTGAAAGCCTACCAAATTAAACATGGTACCTTCTTTATTCTCCTTACGCAATTGCACAACTGCATAAGATTCCTCATTGGTGCGTTTATCCACTAAGCCCACAGGCTTTAAGGGACCATAACGCAATGTATCTTCCCCACGGCTCGCCATAATTTCTACGGGCATACAGCCTTCAAAGTAGATTTCCTTTTCAAAATCTTTTGGTTGTACGGCTTCAGCCGTTGTAAGCTCATGCCAGAACGCTTTATATTCTTCTTCGGTCATAGGACAGTTAAGATAATCCGCATCGCCTTTGT
This sequence comes from Veillonella parvula, assembly GCA_947096075.1. Taxonomy (GTDB): domain Bacteria; phylum Bacillota; class Negativicutes; order Veillonellales; family Veillonellaceae; genus Veillonella; species Veillonella parvula_C. The sequence continues at coordinate 8,855 of CAMUQE010000036.1, forward strand.
CGTAACGAGAAGCAGCAAAAACTTTATCGTAATTTAAAGATTCTGCCGTCACGATAGGTGCAGCAGCATCGTAAAAATAAAAGCCTGTTTCACCAGTTAAAGCTTTAATTTTATCTCCCAATGCTTCAGATGTAAGTGGACCAGATGCAAAGATAACAGTGCTTTCAGTAGGAATCTCCGTTACCTCTTCATGGTAAACTGTAATATTAGGATGGCCTTTTATCTTTTCCGTCACCATTTCACTAAACAAATGACGGTCAACGGCTAAGGCACCACCTGCAGGAACAGCAGTAGAATCAGCACATTCCATAATAATGGAGCCGAGACGACGCATTTCTTCTTTCAAAAGACCTACCGCATTTTCAATATTACCAGCGCGCAACGAGTTACTACATACAAGCTCTGCAAATTGATCTGTTTGGTGCGCAGGAGAACTTTTAACAGGACGCATTTCATATAAGTCTACATGAATGCCTCGGTTAGCGAGTTGCCAAGCCGCTTCAGAGCCTGCTAGGCCTGCACCAATAACGATAACATTTTTATGATTCAATTGTAGTTTCCTCTTTTTTAGCTTTGCTAGACTTTTTAGATTCTTTTACAGACTCTTCACTAGCTTCACTCTTTTTCTTTCTTGTTTTCTTTGGTGGCCTAGTAGGACAAGTTTCATTGGAACAGAACTTTTTAACTGTACCATTTTTATATGTCTTTTCAACCATTATAGAACCACATGTTTCACAGAAATCATGAGTTGGCTTATCCCATAATGTAAAGTCGCATTGTGGGTATCGATTACAGCCATAGAAAATACGTCCACGACGAGACTTACGCTCTACGATTTCCCCTTCTTTACATTTAGGACAAGTTACACCAGTTCCTACTGTAATAGGTTTTGTGTTTTTACATTCCGGGAAATTAGAACATGCTAAAAACTTACCATAGCGACCAAATTTATATACCATTGGACTATTGCAAAGTTCACAGATTTCATCACTTTCCATAGATGCAATTTCAATGCGATCTACATCACTTGCATCTTCTAGCTCTTGCGCAAAGACCTCGTAGAAATCAGATAATACTTTTACATATGTATCCTTACCAGATGCAATAGCATCTAGTTCTTCTTCTAGATCACGAGTAAAGCCAGTATTGATGATTTTTTCAAAGTATGCAATCAAGAAGTCTACCACCACAAAGCCTAGCTCTGTAGGCACGAATTGTTTATTCGTATTTTCCACATAGTTACGGCTTACGATAGTATCTAGAATTGGTGCGTATGTACTAGGACGCCCAATACCAAGTTCTTCTAATGTTTTGATGAGACTCGCCTCGGAGTAACGTGGAGGTGGTTGCGTAAAATGTTGTTCAGGTAACACCTCTACCGTATGGGCAACATCATTCTTTTTTAAGGCTGGTAATTGAGGTACATCCTCTTTTTTTGTATCTTCATAAACAGCACTGAAACCTGGGAAGATAACACGAGAGCCAGTTGCTTTAAAAGTATAGTCATCATTAACATTCAACTCTATCGTTGTTGATTCATTTTGTTGAGGTGCCATTTGGCTAGCCACAAAACGATTCCAAATCAATGTATATAGCTTGAGTTCATCACGACTCAAGAATGGTTCCACCATTTTAGGTGTTAACTCGAGAGATGTAGGACGAATCGCTTCATGCGCATCTTGTGCAGAACCTTTAGAGCCGTACACATTTGGTTTAGACGGATAATAGTCTTCCCCATAATTGCGTAGGATAAAGTCCTTAGCCATAGCTTGCATCTCTTTAGAGATACGTGTAGAGTCTGTACGCATGTATGTAATCAAACCCACGTGGCCATAGGAACCGATTTCAAGACCTTCGTATAAATGTTGAGCAATCATCATGGTACGCTTAGCACCAAAGTTCAATTTACGCACACCATCTTGTTGCAAGGTAGATGTTGTAAATGGAGGTGCCGCTTTACGAGAACGCTTCCGCTTTTCAATATTTGTCACTACTGCATCGGCTCCGCCAATAGCACCTACTACGGCTTGTGCTTCACTTTCAGTAGTAATATCGATTTTTTCACCTTTAATATGGGTCAATTCTGCTGTGAAAGCCTCTTTTTTAGGCGTTTCAAAATTGCCTTCAATCGTCCAATATTCTTGTGGTACGAAAGCTTGAATTTCGCGCTCTCTTTCACAGATAAGACGAACTGCAACGGATTGTACACGACCTGCACTAAGGCCTTTACAAACCTTTTTCCATAACAAAGGACTCAATTTATAACCTACGATACGGTCTAATACACGGCGTGCTTGTTGAGCATCTACCATGTTCATATCGATAGTACGTGGAGACTCCAAAGCCTCTGCTACCGCATTTTTAGTGATTTCATTGAACGTAATACGACATGTTGACTTAGGATCTACATTAAGAATGTACGCTAAATGCCAAGAAATAGCTTCCCCTTCGCGGTCAGGGTCAGTTGCGAGCAATACGGCACTACTTTCATCGGCATAAGAAACTAGTTCATCAATAACCTTTTTACGTGTTACCAAATTACTATAGCGCGGCGTGAAATCATGCTCTATATCGATGCCCATTTGAGATTTAGGCAAATCTCGTAAATGTCCCATACTCGCCTTAACAACATAGTTAGGACCTAAGAATTTTTCAATTGTTTTAGATTTAGCAGGAGACTCTACGATAACCAATACTTTGCCATCAGGATTATATACGCGAGGTTCGCGTTGCTCCGGTGGCACTGAAGTTTGTAGAACAGATTTATCCCGTACAATCCCCATTGGAGTAAGGGCTTCCTTAGCTACCTTACGCTTTATTGTAGTACTTTCTTTCTTAGTATTTTTCTTTTTTGTGTCTTTACTAGTACTAGCTGCTTTCGGCTCGCCAATAACGATAGATCGTTTAATGGACAAGTATATCACTCCTAGTCATATTAATATAGCCTCTCGGCGGATGATTCTCTATAGCCCCTTCCATTTCTAACTCTAGTAATAAGGGCTGTAGTTGTTGTAATGGAATACGAGTCGCTTTCAAAATATCACTAACCGTAATACATCGATCATGAGGTATTTCACTCAATATTACACTCCTATCCACATTAAAGCTTAACATAGAGCACCCTTTTCTATCAACACTTTGACTATGATTCCCTATTTCAACGCTATCTTTTACACCTTTATTTTCATTATTCTTTGTTGGTAAAAGTTTTTGTTCACTAGAAAAATATTCCCGCAATGTTAAATGATATTGTTCAACTATATCCTCATGCCCAGTAAGTACATATGCACCATTTCTCATTAGAAATTTATTTCCATCAGCCGTATGGTCTAATAGATTACATGGTACCACAAATACATCTCGACCTTCACTAACTGCCATATCTGCAGTAATCAAAGAACCGCTACTGGACTTGGCCTCTACTACAATAACACCTCTACATAATCCACTAATGATACGATTTCGAGCGGGGAAATGTTTAGCAGATGGTGGCGTACCAGGTGGGTACTCAGATACAAGCAAACCATTGTTTTGTAAGATTCGGTCAAATAATTTTGTATTCTCTCGTGGATATACTATATCTAATCCACAACCCATGACCACAATACCATACCCCTGACTAGCTAACAGTCCTTCATGACCATGTGTATCAATACCTCGTGCGCCTCCACTGACGATAATAGTGCTGTATTTACCGAGCTCTTTACCAAGCATTCTCGCCACATTGCGTCCGTATAATGAACAGCGCCGTGCCCCTACAAGAGCAATCCGATTTAGCCGTTTATCTAAAAGTGCTCTATTACCTCGCATAAACAATATAGCCGGTGGATTATAAATATGGTTCAAAATAGATGGAAAATCTTTATCTAAAAAGGTAGTAACATCCATCTTATATTCGTCTATTTTATGAATTATATAATCTAACTTTTCATCCTTAGCCGATGATGCTATAGCACGTTTATCAGCGGTAGAAATATGTGTATAAGGCTTTAAATTTTCAACCTTCTTAACGGCTTGCCAAGCATCATAGGGCGACTCAAAATCTTCAATAAAACGTCGTACATGTGTGGCTCCAACATTGTATAGACTTTGCAAGCCTGCAATATAAATATTGTCATCGTATCTAGTCATATAAACACCTGGTAATTCTTTCTATGTATATAAGCCTTAATTTTATATAAAACTAAACAACTACTTTTTCCAAATAAGAAACAAATAATTTATAAAACACTTACTTTATTAAACACTTACTTTATTTGCCAGTTCTAAATAACATTGCTTCAGAAATATGATGTGGTTCTACTTTTGGATTTTCTTCTAAATCAGCAATTGTACGAGCCACCTTTACTATGCGATCAAAAGCTCGTCCACTTAAATGAAAATGGTCAAATATATTGCCTAAAACACTCCACGCCTTATCTGTAATATTGCATAGTTCACTAATTGCCTTATGAGGAACTGCTCCATTCGAATTAAAATCAAAACCTTCAAATCGTTTTTGCTGCATAGCAGTAGCCATGATGACTTGTTGTCTCATACTTTCACTCGTCATATTTGAAGATGATGTATCTAACAGCTGTTCAAGGGTCGGTCTCTCAACGGGAATATGTAAATCTATACGGTCCATAATCGGCCCTGATAATCGTTGCTGGTAGTTTTTAACCATCGTTTCTGTACAGACACATTCCTTATGTAGATCATGGTAATAACCACAAGGACAAGGATTTGCCGCAAGAATACAAATAAAATTAGCTGGATATATATAATTTCCTTGAGACCGATTTATAGTAATAGTCCTAGACTCTAGTGGCTGTCGTAATGCATCGATTACTTGGCGTTGAAACTCAGGTGCTTCATCCATAAATAATACGCCTCCATGAGCTAGTGTTACCTCTCCAGGGCGCCCCTGTATCCCTCCACCGACCATACTAGCCAAAGTTGCCGTATGATGAGGATGTCTAAAAGGTCTAGAGGTAACTAGCCCATTATCACTGAGTAAACCTATTACATCTTGTATGCGACTCACTTCAACGATTTCATTCCAAGTCATCGGTGGCAATATGGTCGGCAATCGTTCGGCCATCATCGTTTTACCCCCACCTGGGGGGCCTATCATAATACAATGATGATGACCTGCAGCACTGATGAGCATAGCACGTTTACCTAACTCTTGACCTTGCACATCGCCAAAATCAACTGTATATGTTTGATTAGTCTTTATAGTTATACTTTCATCCGTAACAGACAAATCAACACAATGATTACTAATTGTTGTTACGTGCTGTTTATTAATTGTATCTAGATTTTTATTGGTTTCAGTTAATGCCATAGACTCTAGAATTGATTCATTTATATTATGATTATCTACA
>CAMUQE010000037.1 GCA_947096075.1 Veillonella parvula
CATTTACTTAACAATATTAAAATTTTTAATGACCTTTGCTTTATCATATCAATCATAAGTACATGAAAAAAAGGCTGTAATAACGAATTATCGTCATTACAGCCTTTTTATTATTAACTATTAGTATTTATTTAGTAGTTGAAATCAAATTAAGCATTTGCTAATGTTTTACCTAATTCTTGGCATTGTGCATTACCATCATCATCAGGTTCGCCCAAGATTGCTACGCCATCAGCCACTAATTCGCCACCAGCATCTTTAATTCGAGTGCCCCAATCTTCCAACCAAGTGCCACCCCAACCATAGGAGCCAAAGATCGCTATTTTTTTACCACTCAACTTGCCTTCTAGTTCAGTGTAGAATGGTTCAAATTCGCCTTCTTCTAATTGTTCTGCACCCATATCAGCACAGCCAAGAGCTAATTTTTCATAAGCTGCTGCTTCATCAACAGATACTTCAGAAACGGATTTTACTTCAACTTCTTGACCTGCAGCTTTAATACCTTCAGCTACTTCATAAGCCATGCGTTCTGTATTGCCTGTACCGGACCAAAAAATTACACCAATCATCTTGTACCTCCTAGGCCGTTCTTGCGACCAATGAACTAAATGTTTTTCCCAACATCAATTGAGTTTGACAAAATTCACGACATGCTTTGTAACACAAGAAAGAGCGTTGCGCATTTACCACATCATGGTAAACCTTCCACTCTCCGCACATTCGGTATCCTCCACCACGATAAGAAATAAAACATTTCACATCCTTTAATGGGTAACCTAAAAAAATGCCGATTTCATGTGGAAACTCAATGCTTACTTCCATACGATATCTAAGATGTTCAAGCATCTCCATAATGCTCATTCGATCATGATAACCGTAGGCTTTCAAAAATAACATCACCGCAGGTTGCCGTACATAGTCTCTTAATTGCTTCTCACGGAATACCAATAATAGTCTTCGCGCTTTACAACGACATAATTCAAAGAAGAACAATCCTTTTTCATTGAACGCTTTATTATACTCTATCAATACAAATTGGATTTGTTCATTCATGTCCCGTGGAATAGAAACCAAGTTCGATAGCTTAATACCTCGAATTGCCGGTGCACAATGATATCCAATGATATGGTCAATTGAATTCATCATAATAGTACCTGCCTGTTGCACATCGTTAGAATTACCTCTAATGAGAATAATTCCTATAGGCTCATAGTACTCTTGATGAGAAAAATTGTCAAGAATAATTGATATATATTTTCAATAATTATTTATTATTTGGTATGTAATAAACCTTTAACTTTAGGGAATACAACACTATCATTAGCTTCATCAACAGCGATTAAATGAGCATTTGGTCCTGTATATTTATCTTCAGAAATACTAATATGTAATATCTCATTATAAGAATTATTATTAGCTACACTTTTATATTTCAATGTGCCTTCATAGGCATTGCCTTGTTTTACTAATGGATTTATTACCGTAAAAGTGCCAAGCGCAGGGCTCTCACCCTTGTTAATAGCAGCGGCCAATGCACCAATTGAGGAAGAATCTGTATTCATATGTTTTGCTTCACTCATACGACCAGATAATTGTTTACCTAATACAACATTAGCATAAACAGCATATCGCATTTCGTTTTCTGTTTTAATATTTAATGTATATACATCTGCAGAAGATACACCTGCTTCAAGAAGTACAGATTTAACGTCTTTTTTCCCTTCCCCTGCAAATAATGCTTTAGGATTGTTTTGATACATAGTAACACCTTCAGGCAATTTAACACCTTGATATGTTACAGTTTGACTTCTACTTAAAATGGACTTGATATTTGCTGCAGAACCCGTAGCTGGCACAGATGCCAACACAGCCGCTGCCGTAGCAAGTAATACTAATTTCTTCATATTTTTCCTCATCAAAGCTTTAATATAATAAGCTAGCAATACAACATCTAGGGATTAAAGCCAAACAATGGCTTAGGCTATTCTAAACATCTATTGTCATTAAAGTATTTATAGTAATAACCCAGTGTTAAAGAACCGCCCACCAAGGAGCGGTTCTTTAACACTATAGTAATATAAAATAAGCGTTATATTATTTCTTTTGTGCCTTAGCCCAACTATCGCGTAAACCAACAATACGGTTCATCACAATATGGTCTGAAGTACTGTCTTTATCAGTTACAAAGTAACCTTGACGCAAGAATTGGAAATGATCACCTGGTACAGTTGTAGCAAGACTTGCTTCACCTTTACTGTTGAATACTTGCAAGGACTCATGATTAAAATCACCTAAGAAGTCTTTACCATCGGAATCGTCTTTAAGCAAGTAATCATACAAACGGCATTCGATATCTACTGCAGTAGATGCTTCAACCCAATGCAATGTGCCTTTAACCTTACGTGTACAACCGCTACCACTCTTAGTTTCAGGATCATATGTACAGTGAATTTCTGTAATATTGCCATTTTCATCTTTGATAACATCAGTACATGTAATGAAGTAAGCTCCTTTCAGGCGTACTTCTTTACCTGGTGCTAAACGGAAGAATTTCTTAACTGGTTCTTCCATAAAGTCACTTCGTTCGATGTAGATTTCACGACCAAATACAACTTCACGGTTACCAAGCTCTTCATTCTCAGGATTATTTTCAACTGTGCAAAGTTCAGTTTGTCCTTCTGGATAGTTAGTAATGACCACTTTTACAGGATCAACAACAACCATAGGGCGTTTAGCTTTAAGTTTCAAGTCCTCTCGAATACAGAACTCAAGCAAAGCAATATCTACAACGCTGTCAGCTTTAGCTACGCCAATACGATCACAGAAGTCACGAATAGATTCTGGAGTATACCCACGACGGCGCAAACCTGAAATAGTTGGCATACGAGGATCATCCCAACCAGCTACCAGACCAGCTTCAACAAGAGCACGCAATTTACGTTTAGACATAACCATTTTAGTTACATTTAAGCGAGCAAACTCAATTTGTTGTGGAATTTCAGTATCATCCCAATCCTCTAGCACCCAATCATATAATGGCCGGTGAACTTCAAATTCCAATGTACAAATAGAATGCGTAATGCGTTCAATAGCATCTTCAATAGGATGGGCAAAATCATACATAGGGTAAATTTTCCACTCATTACCCGTATTATGATGCTCAGTATTTACAATACGATAAATAACAGGATCACGCATTACGATATTAGGATGCGCCATATCGATTTTTGCACGCAATACCTTTTCTCCATCTTTATACTTGCCAGCCTTCATTTCTTCGAAGAGTGCCAAGTTTTCTTCTACACTACGATCACGGTATGGACTATTGACACCAGGAGTAGAGAAATCGCCGCGATTTTGTTTAATTTCATCTGCAGTTTGATCATCTACATAAGCCTTGCCAAGGGTGATTAATTTCTTAGCATACTCATACATTTGGTCAAAATAATCAGATGCATAACGTGGTTGTTCATTCCAATCAAATCCAAGCCATTTAACATCTTCCATGATGGAGTTTACATATTCGACATCTTCTTTTACAGGATTTGTATCATCAAAGCGAAGATTTGTTAAGCCATTGTATTGTTTACCAATACCAAAGTTGAGGCAAATAGATTTAGCATGTCCAATATGCAAGTAACCATTTGGTTCTGGTGGAAAGCGAGTCAATACACGGCCACCGTATTTGCCAGTTTCGTTATCTTTGTTGATAATAGCTTCAATAAAGTTAACAGATACAACTTCTTCAGGAGCTACACTTTTTTCAATGTCTTTATGTTCCAACGTTCTTACCTCCATAGGAAAAATATTCTTTTATTTTACCATATTTTGTATAAAACCGCATATCTTTTAATGTCTTGCACTTTTAGTCGAAATCAGTTAAATCAACCCCAGCCTTTTTAAGCTCTTCTAGCGCAGACTCTACATCCATTTGAGGTTTCTTATAATTTACTTCTTCATTCACACATGTTTTTAACGGTTTCTTATGAACGCCGGCAATAATATTATCCGCTGTCAAAATAGACATGTCATAACGAGTTCTATCTGTGTAAGAGCCAATATGTGGTACAATGAGGCAATTTTCTACATCTAATAATGGATGATCTACTGGTAATGGTTCTGGATCCGTTACATCAAGAGCTGCATAATCGATTTCACCCGTTTTAAGGGCATTGATAAGTGCCTCTGTATCTACTATAGGTCCACGACCAACATTAACAAATAAAGCGGTATTCTTCATTTTCTTGAAGAATGCCTCGTCACACATATGATATGTTTCATCTGTTAATGGAGCCATAACGCATACTACATCACTAATGGCTAATAAATCATCTAACTCCATATAAGTAGTCTTATGAATCTTATCATCCAAACGTTGGTTACGATTATGATATACAACAGTCATACCAAATGCACGAGCACGACGAGAAATAGATACACCGATAGCCCCCATGCCGATGATACCAAGAGTACGACGACTCAAATCAAAGCCTTTAATATTAGAAGGTCTTTGAGCCCAACGACCGTCTTTTACAAAGTTAGCATTTTCTATAATACGACGACTAGCCGTGGCAATCAACGTAAATGCAAGTTCTGCTACCGTTTCATTGAGAACACCTGGCGTATTGCCATAAGGAATACCTGCCGCTGTTAGTTCATCAATATTTACATTATCATAACCTACGGCCGCTTGTGCTATAACCTTTAAATTTGGCGCATTCTTTACAAGATCACCATCTACATCTAAAGGTCGTACACACCACAAACCATCCGCATCAATGAGCCATTCCTTCAGTACCTCACGAGGCATCACTGTTTTTTCAGTCCATTGGCGCACATCTACATGCTCTTTTAAATATGCAATCGCATCTTTGCGAACCAGTCCATTTACTACTACTAGAGGTTTCTTTTCCATGTATATCCCTCCCTAAAAAATTCTATATATTATAATTATATTTTATACTAGAAAGCTAACGTAATACAACAAAAAGGAGTAAGGTCAAAACCTCACTCCTTTTATGTATAATTTAAATTTGAACTAGTTCAAATCTGCAGTACAGTTAGGGCATTTAACCGCATTGATATTGATTTCAGATTTACAGAATTGACATTCTTTCGTTGCAGGTGCTTCTGCAACTTCCTCTTCTTTCGCAGATTTCATCATTTTAGCCAAACCACGAACCATCAAGAATACAACAAATGCCAAAATCAAGAATTGAATCAAATCAGTAATAAATGTACCATATGGCAATACAGATCCAGCTGCACGAGCTGTAGCAATATCAGCACCAGCCATGAATGCATCTTTAGAACCTGTGCTCAATGGCAAGTACAAATTACTAAAATCAATACCACCTGTGAATACACTGAGAACAGGCATAAATAGGTTGTTTACAACAGAATTAACCAATGCTGTGAAAGCAGCACCAATAATCATACCAATAGCTAGGTCCATCATATTGCCTTTGAAAGCAAATGCTTTAAAGTCGTTTAAAAAGTCTTTCATTTTTATACTCCTAGATACGTTTAATTGAGAATGCATCAATAACAGTACTAATCATAAAATAAACATAAAAGGATGTCAAGAAATTTCGATGTAGTTTTTAAAATTTAGTTAATATAGTCTTTCATAATTCTATCTATTATTGTAATAAATCTCTTATTATGCGTATTTTTTACACCATATTTCCTATGCCTACACTCTAAAACGCTATGTACCTCCTAAAAAATAGAGTCTAACAAAACTTTGGTTAGACTCTATTAATTAGATGTAATAATGCATTGCTCCTATCAACCTAAACCTAGCGAAAGAATTTTAGCACGCTCTATTACCGCGATGAACGCAGGAGGTATCATAGAAGCTTCTAAGAATTGACTGATACGACGCCCTACAATTACTCCTTTATTAGCATAAAACCAAGAGAAGTAATAGATATGTAAATCATCTAACTTACGATCCGAAATATTCGGTAAACATCGTTGTACAATTTGGCTTTTAGTAATACCTAATTTAGCATAACCACGCCGCGCCATATCCTTTGTTACCATTGGACGAGCGTCATCAATAATGTCCTTGATGATGGCATCCATTATGGAACGCTTGTGCATCGCAAGTAGATACGATACAAAATCCATTTCAAAACAGATTTCCTCCGTATAGAATATATTACTATGTGCTTTTGCATATTTTCCCTCTACATCGCGATCATAGAGAGCTACTGTAGGAATAGAGAATCTATTAAACAATTTTTGCAATTTACTGATAGAGGACTCGCCCCGAGCGTTGATAAGACAGATTCCAAAATAGTCAAAGTCCACGCCTAATTTTTTACCAAAACCTGTAAAGCTACCGTACTCAGTCTCCCCTTCTACGATGATAATACACCGAGCGTATAGAGCCTCTTTTGCCTCAGGAAAATGCATAATCAAGTGTTTCTCTACCTCTTTAGGGAAATTGAAAGTAACTCCACACGCTGCACAGACCATATTATTTTCATCCCGATAAAGCCGAATAATATGACGATAATCGTCAACTAGTGCATCCGTACTGTGAGTAACCACAAAGAGCTGTCCTAATAATCCATCTATTTTAAAAATATCTCGCAGCAATGCTAAAAACTCCTCATTTTCATTAGTTGCAATTTGACGATAATAATTGAGCACAGCCCGTTGCAAATACGGACTTAAATGTAGCTCAGGCTCATCCACACTTATAAAGATTGGTAAAAACTTGTGTCCCTTTGCATCATATACAAGTAAAGATTCTAAATTTGTAGTTGCACTACTAACTTTCATATAAATTTGAGCCAAAATCTTGAGAGCCACAGCCATAATCAATCGTACATTATCAGCAGAATACTTACGTTCCATAGCGGAGGATGTAGACAATACCTCTACAAGATGTTGAATATTGAGCATACAGTAAGGATCTAAATCCTTACGTAAACTAACAATTTCACGCTGAAAATCATCAGTAGGCATTTCTAATCGAGACACATAAGCTTGTAAGAGGTGTCCTAATTCAACATATACAGCTGAAGGTATAGAAAATAGTTCTTGCTCTGATGTATCACGATGACACACATATAAAGCATGGCGAATCATAGACAACGGCATAGGCTCAATCTCTGCATCAGTGACTCTGTATAATCGTGGATATACCTCTTGTACAACTTGTTCAAGTCGTAAACGGTAGGTAGGTCCCTCATCAGCAGTATACATGCTTTTATAATTTAACTCACCTAAAGATATTTCAAAATCAATGCGAATAGGCTTGTTTACATCCGTGAAATCACTTTCAATGAACCCATAGCAATCCATGATTATTTCTAAGAGATCTAGAAAATTAGACTTACCTACCGAATTCTCACCGACAAAATAATTAATATCATTGTGAAAGCTCAACGTTACATCAGCTAAGTTCCTATAGTTTTCAATATGCATCCATTTTATATACATAGCTCCTCCGTCTGTAGCTACTTTCAAAATGAAAAAGCTCTAGTATATTTCATTACAATAAATCACTAACTAATACCCCTGTATTTTATCTTCTATGTAAAAAGGTGCCAATCACGAATGTAATCAGCACCCCCACTGTCATATACAGTCTGATACTGTATATATTCGACATTTATTTAATTTTATCCTCTATAACCTTGCCCTCTCTTAATGGACCACTCTGTTCTTTAAGACGCGCCAACATGACAGAGGATATAAACATAGCAATACCAGCTCCTACTGTTGCTATGGATAAGCTTTCACCAAAGATTAAGAACCCATAGAAGGAACTAATAAATACGCCAACGTATTGCAAGAATTGAGCCACTACAGCATTGGTCGTAACAAAGGCGCCAGTCAAAAAAAACTGAGCCACTACACTAATACCACCGATAGCAAAGATAATGAGCCAATCTGTACCTTGAGGCATAACGAGCTCATCTGTAGTAACCAAGCCCGCAATCATGCCAGTAATCATGAAATAGGCCATGATTTCAAAATTACTATGTTTTCCGCGTTTACTAATAGTTCGTATCGTCGTATAGGCCGCTGCAGCTAAAGCAGCACCTAAAATTGCTACCAATGCATACCAAGAAAATGATTCATAGCTGAAAGGGTTCACCATAACTAAGACAGCAATCAAAATGACTCCGAGCCATTTGCCAGCCCCTTTAGGTATCGATTCCTTCAGAAACAGAGCACTAAAGATAAAAACAAATATTCCTGTCGTCTGAAATAGAATTGTTGCATCAGATAATTTTATGTGTACCAATGCTATGAAATTACATACCATACCAAAACCGCCGTATAAGCCACGCATGACGAGGAGCCCCCGATTCTCTTTTGAAAATCGGATGCCTTTCACATACATAATAATGAGCACCGCAACAGTCCCAAAGAACCCACGGGCAAAAGCGATCTCCCCAGGTGGAATATTTGTCCCTAACAGTTTTACGAACACATTCATCGTGCTAAATAAAAATGCGGATAACAATGCATATATAAGGCCCTTTTTAGCCATAGCCCCTCCTATAATTATATTTCTCTATATAATTATAACCCCAGATTTCTATAAATAATGGATACATCAATAAATACTAACAAAATTTCATATCATATATGATGAATGTAAATTTAATGAAAAAATGAATTTAGTTAGTTAATCAATAAAAAATGATTACTCAATAAGAAACATATAGATATGCCGCCCTTCTAATGAAAGGCGGCATTATATTATTTAGAGAATGTATCTACAAAATCTAAGATTTCTTGTTTCATATTCTCTTTGTCGATTGCTTTTGTAAAGCGCAATGGTTTAGATTGCAACGCTTCCAATTGTTTAGGGAAGGCAACACCCGTTACAGCAGAAATATTATCTAAGCTTTCATAAGGAGTCTCACCCACCTTGATATCCAATGCCTCACAGATTGGTGTAGGGAATTTAAATGGATGTGCTGTAGATGCAATCACTGTATGACGAGCACCATCTTCAGGATGCGTCTCCAACTCCTTCATATACGCCCCCATAGCAACCGCTGTATGAGGATCCATTACATAACCATAAGAATTGTATACTTGTTGAATGATTGCTTTTGTTTCTTCATCACTAACGTAAGCGCCAGCAAAATTAGCTTTAACGCGTTTGAACTCTTCTTCGTTAACAGTCAATTTACCAGTAGCCTTAAGATCTTTCATCCAACCTGCTGTACGTCCACTATCTTCACCAGAAATATAGTACAAAAAGCGTTCAAAGTTAGAGGATTCAAGAATATCCATAGACGGAGAAATCGTCGTATAGAACGGACGATTCATATCGTATGTACCATTTTCAAAGAAATCAGTAAGTACGTTATTTTGATTAGATGCACAAATCAATTTTCCAATAGGAATCCCCATTTTCTTAGCATAGTAAGCAGCCAAGATATTACCGAAGTTACCTGTTGGAACAACTACGTTGAAAGCTTCATCTTCATGGATAGCACCTTGTGCTACGAGCTCAGCATAGGCATTTACATAGTACACTACTTGCGGTGCCAAACGACCGATGTTGATGGAGTTCGCACTGGAGAACATAACACCTTTTTCAGCAACTTCTTCTGCAGTCGCTTTATCAACAAAGAGGCGCTTCAAGAATTGCTGAGCATCGTCAAAGTTACCATGAATAGCCGTAACATTAACATTCTCCCCTTCTTGTTTTTGCATTTGTTCCGCTTGCATAGGACTAACGCCATCAGTTGGGTAGAATACCTGAATATGAGTACCAGGTACATCTTTAAAGCCTTCAAGAGCCGCTTTACCAGTATCACCAGATGTAGCCGTTAAGATAAGAACCTCTTTTTTCTCACCTTCCGCCTCTTTAGCTGCCACTAACAGATATGGGAATAAGGACAAGGCCATATCTTTGAAAGCTTGTGTACGGCCGTGGAATAGTTCCAATACAGACACTTTCTCCAACAAGGAATGCATTGGCGCAATATCGCGTGTGCTAAAGTTAGCATCAGAGTACGCAGAGTTTATCATTTCATTTAAATGAGCTTCGGAGAAGCATGGGAACAACTTTGCTAAAACAACGGCTGCTACCTCTTGGTAGTTTTTATCTTTCACATCATTGTAAGTTAAGCAGTTCGTAGGAAATAAAGATGGTACATATAGACCACCATCCTCTGCTAAGCCGTGCAACAATGCATATGTTTCATTTACCGCAACGGTACCGCGGGTGCTAGTATAATTCATAGAATACCTCATTTATAACTACAATGGATTTTTACGAGTCTAATAGAATTATTATAGCATAAAAGCGCCCACTTGGGGCGCTTTCTATAGAATTATATAATAAATTTTTAATCTAATAGATAAAACCAAATATTACTAACTAATTAAGTGAGTATAAAGCTTTCCAATATTAATCAGAATTCGGTTATAGTTCACCTTCCGCAATAGCATCCAATGTATCAAGAGATGGGATGAAGAATAACATGCCAGTAATAGGTTTGGAGTAATCAAGCAATTTATCGTTTTGCGTAAACATATTGGTAAGCATTGTTTTAGTTACATCCCAGTAACGAGCATAACCGATGAAATATGTACCACGTACGCCATGTCCTGGTTGAGCAAATGGAACATTCATACGAACGATTTTGTGTTCTTCATCATTACGATTATCTTGAGCCACTACATTGTGAGCTGCCGGATCTTTTTCATCATCCTCTAATTCAATATCGCTAAATTTACGACGACCAATGAATTTTTCTTGCATTTCTGTAGGAAGCGCACGCCATGCATCAAGATCATGTTCATATTTTTGAGCAAATGCATAAGAGCCGTTAGTGAATTCAGGATCTTCATCACCAATAACGCCCCACTCTACAGCCTCTTGCCCAACGGGGTTTTCCGTACCATCAACAAAATCAATAATCGCTCGGCCTTGTTCGTAGTGGAAGCCATGAGTTTCATCTACCACAGATGTAATAGGACGTAAGAACTCCATAATTTGATCCACTACAGTATAAGTAACAGATTCATCATTGGAGCGAACATGCAAGAATAAATCAGCTGCAACAGCTGGTACGTCTTGTTTATCACCTTTTATGCCTTGAAAATCTTCTAACTCTTTTGGTACCGGTGCATTAGGGAACAAATAACCCCAGGCTTTACGGCTAAAGCCAAAAGCAATGCCCAATCCTTCACCATTAGCACGAATACTAACAGAACGTTTAATGGCTTGAATACGATCTGCCATATCTTGAATCACTTCAAGTTCTGCCTCATGATCTTTACGATTTAATAACAAAGTAGTGAAGTTGACACTTTGGCCAGCATCTTTATACACATCTTGTGTTCTAGAAATATCTACTGCCATTTGGTACCTCCTAACGAGAAAAACTATTATACAACCATCATAAGCTATTATAATTTTACTGTCTATAAAATATATTATATTGTATCAATATCGTATTCTATTAATGTCAAAATTCATAAACTTAATTACAGCAATGACTACTCATTTAGGAAAAGATAAGATTAAACCACAACGTATATTAACTATGTAAATAAATATGTAAAGTCTAAAAAGATATATAAAAGGTAAATAAAAATTATTTACAAAAAAAGAACTCACACCAAATGTGAGTTCTTTACTCTGGTGGACCACCAGGGGTTCGAACCCTGGACACCCTGATTAAGAGTCAGGTGCTCTGCCAGCTGAGCTAGTGGTCCATGACATGACTAATTATATGCCTATTTTATAGGAATGTAAAGAATATTTATTACACTCCTATAAAATATCAACATTAATATTATTAATATTGTAATACCCAATCTTTCATAATATTACAGGCCTCAGTAGGGAGCAAATCACTAGTCCCGACGCAATCTTCACCACTATATAGTTGAAGCACACTATGAGTGCGGCTTACTTCTTTAACAATGACATTCGTTAAGTTAGACTTAGGAACGCTAAACTGTAAACCATAACGACCAAAATAAGTAAATAGGGTTTCTTGTGTATTGTATTCTATATGGACTTGAAGCATCTTTCCGCCCGGCCAGCATGATTCAATATTTTCCTTTGATCTTGGTTTTAAAAAATCAAAAAATCCCATACTACCCTCCAATTCGCCACATTGGTCGCTCTGGTTGCTCCATACCTATACCATCATGTCGTTCTTGTTTTCGTTGCAAAGCACGTTCAATGTGCTTGGCTAAAGCCTCTTCTGAGGCACCATTGCGCACGAGCGATACAAGGTCAGCCTCATCATCTCGCAACAAGCACAATCGCATTTGACCATCAGATGTAAGACGTACACGATTGCAGGTATCACAATAACTATGAGACATAGAGAATATAAAGCCCACGGCCTTACCACTAGGCAGTGCCAAATATGTAGCTGGTCCAAAGCCATAAACAGAATGAACCTCTGTGAGAGATCCGCCACAAACACGTTCTAATTGAGCCTTCCATTCATCAAAGGTAGGGCCATGGAATGCGTCACCTTGAAACGGCATGTATTCAATGAACCGCCATACAACAGGCCATTTCTCTACATACTGCAACAAAGCCTTAACTTCATCATCGGACCAATAACGAGATAAAACGGTATTAATCTTAATGGATTTAAAGTTAGCATTAATAGCACTACGTATACCGTCGAGAACAGGCTCCAACTGCCCTTCTTTACCTACACAGGTAGCAAAAGCTTCAGTTTCAAGAGAGTCCAAACTAATATTCACACGATTTAAGCCAAGTTTTTTTAACCGTTGCGCTCGTGAGGCTAATAAACTGCCATTGGTAGTCATAGAGATATCTTCAAACCAATCTGATTCTTTGATACGACTTAGTAGCTCTTCAATATAAGGATAGAGTAATGGCTCACCACCTGTAAGGCGTACTGCTTTCACACCAATATGATGGAAAGCTCCTAATATTTTCATCCACTCATCAACAGACAATAGTTGTGTTTGACTTTGAGGCGTAATTTCTGCAGGTCGACAGTAGGGACAACAAAAATTACACGCATCTGTCAGCGACAGACGTACATATTCAATTGTACGGCCCCATGCGTCTTTCATAACACACCTCGTTTACCAATTCAAAATTATTTAATAATAGATACTTCATCACCTACGCGAATCGTACCGTTTTTAAGAACCTTACCAAAGATACCTTGTGTAGGCATAATGCAAGAACCAACTTGTTTCATGATTTCGCAACCATGATGGCATTCCTTGCCAATTTGAGTAATTTCAAGAATAACATCAGCCCCTACTTGTAAGTGAGTCCCTACAGCTAATTCATAAAGAACCATACCTTCTACTGTAATGTTTTCAGCAAAATCACCAGGTTTTACATCTGCCCCTTGTGCCCGCATATGTTCAATACTCGCAATGCCAAGTAAGCTGATTTGGCGGTGCCAATTGCCTGCATGTGCATCGCCTTCCATCCCATGATCTACAATGAGATTGGCGGATTCAATATTATGTTTTTTTTGCCCTTTTTTCTCACTAATGGATATAGCAATAATCTTTCCGTCTGCCACGTGCCCCTTCCCTTCTTATGGGAACATTCCATATACATAACTTTTTATAAACACTTAATTGTAAATACAGACTAGTATTCCTATTTTATGAAAGTATCACAAAACAGTTCTACAATTATCTATATATTATAACATAGTATTCATACATTTTCCCTGTGAATTTAATCACTAAAAAGAACTCTATTCTATAGGAATAGAGTTCTCGTATGTATTATTTAGCGACGACCCATTTCTTGAATTTCATCGCCATGATTAACACCATTGAGTAATAAGTTAAGCAAGATTGCCGTAATACTACCAAAAGTAATGCCAGATTTTAAAATAATTTGTGCCCAATCAGGGAAATTAGCATAAAAGTTTGGTGCCGCAATGGGAATCATAGCCACTCCAATGCTAATGGCAACAAGCATTAAGTTATGATTACCATCAAAACTAACCTTACCAAGAGAGCGAATACCGCTAGCAACAATCATGCCAAACATAGCAATGCCAGCACCACCGAGTACTGCATTAGGAATACTAGCAACAATAGCGGCTAACTTAGGGAATAAACCTAACAAAATTAAGATTACTCCAGATGCAGCTACTACAAAGCGACTTTTAACACC
>CAMUQE010000038.1 GCA_947096075.1 Veillonella parvula
GGACTTTTACACAAGGATATACAAAAATTGGATATATCTCATGTGTTTATCGTATATTTAAAGGAGTTTTTATGGATGAACGATTGACGACTATAAAGGGAATTGGTCCTGGTCGCGAGAAACAATTGCATAAATTGGGAATTACCAATGTTACATCCTTATTGACTTACTTTCCCAGAACCTATGAAGACCGGCGTACGATTTATAGAATTAGTGATTTAAAATCAGGTATGACAGGTGGTGTCGTAGGTACTGTTATTGCTGTACAAGAGAAACGCCCTCGCCCTCGATTGTCTATTTTAGAGGTAGTCATTGCAGATGGCACAGGACCTTTGAAGATTGTTTTGTTCAATCAAGGGTATAAAAAGAACTTTTACAAAAAAGGACAGCGTATATATGCATATGGTAAGGCTGAGTTTCAATATGGTTCCATGCAAATGAATACACCGCAAATGGAAAACTTAGGAGACGGTGGTGAACCAGATCGAGGTATCGTTCCTATTTACGCACTTGCTGATGGGGTATCTCAGTTTGTGGTTCGTTCATCTGTACGTAATTGGTTCGCGGCTAACCATGAATTACCAGAGATTTTACCTGTGGAGGTTCGTGAAGATCATCATTATATGAGTCGCTATGATGCTTTTAAGATGATGCATTTCCCAGACTCCTCAGAGCTCTATGAAAAGGCTCGTTATCAATTGGCTTATGAAGAGTTGTTCGTCATGCAAGCTGGCCTAGCTTTGTTGCGAAATAAAGAACAATGCCATAGAGGGCCTAAAATGGGACCAAATGGGGAACTAATGGCTCAGTGTATAGAGAATTTACCGTTTTCCTTAACAGGTGATCAACAACGAGCGTTAGAGGATATTCGTATTGATATGGAAGATGAACGACCTATGCAACGTTTGTTGCAGGGAGATGTAGGCTCTGGTAAAACTATTGTGGCTACCTTGAGTTTATTAAAAGCTATTGAAAATGGGTATCAGGGGGCATTGATGGCCCCTACGGAGATTCTAGCGGCTCAACATTACGAAGGGATACGAACTGTATGTGCTAATTTAGGTATTACCATAGAATTATTAACGGGATCCTCTACGAAAAAAGAGAAAGAATGCATCTATGAGGGCTTAGCAGATGGCAGAATCCAAATGATTATTGGAACGCATGCCCTTATCCAAGAGGGGGTTAATTTCCATAATTTAGGCCTTGTTATCATTGATGAGCAACATCGCTTTGGTGTAGATCAACGGGCGAGATTGCAACAGAAGGGAACATATCCTCATGTACTTATCATGACGGCTACACCAATCCCTCGTACCATGACATTATCCGTATATGGAGATTTAGCAGTATCTTTAATTAAAGAAATGCCACCAGGTCGAAAACCTGTTAAAACATATGCTGTAGATAGTTCTTATAAAGAGAGATTACGCACTTTCTTTGGTAAGGAAATGGCGGAAGGGCGTCAGGTCTATGTGGTGTGCCCTCTTGTAGAAGAATCCGAAAAATTAGACTTGCAAGCTGCTGAGGAATTGTATCTAGAATTAAAAGAGTACTTTTATAAGACCTATGAAGTGGGCCTCGTTCACGGTCGTATGAAGCCAAGTGAAAAAGATGAAGTGATGAATGCCTTCCATAGGGGTGAAATTTCATTACTTGTTTCTACAACAGTTATCGAAGTGGGGGTTAATGTGCCAAATGCGACCATTATGTGCGTTGAAGGGGCAGAGCGATTTGGTCTGTCTCAGCTACATCAGCTGAGGGGACGTGTAGGCCGTGGTGCTCATCAGTCCTATTGCATTCTTGTTAGTGATTCTAAAAATGATGTAAGTCAAGAGCGTTTAAAGTTGATGGAACAAATCCAGGATGGATTTGAGCTTGCAGAGCAAGATTTATTGATTCGTGGTTCAGGACAATTGTTTGGATTAGCTCAATCAGGACTACCTGATTTGCGTGTTGCTAATATCATCAAAGATATTGAGATTTTAGTAAAGGCTCGCAAGGATGTGCTAGATTTTGCAAATCAATTCGGAATAGAAAAATTAGAATCTATCATGAAAGAAGAATTAGAAAAAAGATTTGGTGAAAAATTTCTAAGAATATTGTATAATTAAGAGGTAGGATTAATAAGTATATAAGCATCGATAATATTAGATTTTATCTGGCTTTTTTCCTTGTTTATATGTCCTTCATACCGTATAATAGAACAAACAATTTATTTCATTTTTTCATCTATGGAGGTTAATATGCCAATTATTCATGTAGAGCTCGTCGAAGGGCGTACAAAAGAACAAAAGAAACAATTAGGTGAAGCAATTACAAAGGCTGCGGTTGATATCGTAAATGTTCCTGCTGATGCAGTAAAAGTTATCTTCGTAGATATGAAAAAAGACGATTATATGGAAGGCGGCATTTTGCGGTCTGAACGCTAAGGCTACGACTGACCGCCTAGTCCATAGGGACTAGGCGGGTCGTAGTTTTGTTTTATTATACGGAAAGGAAAGAAATATGAGAGACGATAAATTCGGTATGCGTGGACTAACTTTTGATGATGTATTATTAATACCAGCAGCTTCGGATATACTGCCTAATCAAGTAGAGTTAAAAACTCAATTAACTCGTGACATTACATTAAATATTCCTATGATTAGTTCTGGGATGGATACGGTTACTGAATCACGGATGGCGATTGCTATGGCTCGTGAAGGAGGTCTTGGCGTTATCCACAAAAATATGTCTATTGAAGAGCAAGCTCATGAAGTTGACAAGGTAAAACGCTCTGAACACGGTGTTATCGTTGATCCTATTTTCTTAAGCCCTCAAAATTTACTATCCGATGCAGCAGAACTTATGGAAAAATATAAAATTTCTGGTGTACCTATCACAGAACATGGTAAACTAGTAGGGATCATTACAAATCGCGATATGCGTTTTGAAACTGATTTAAGCCGACAAATTGGGGAATGTATGACAAAAGATTCCCTAGTTACTGCACCGGAAGGTACATCTCTTGAAGCGGCGAAAGCTATCTTAAGCGAACATCGTATTGAAAAATTACCTCTTGTAGATGGCGACGGTAACTTAAAAGGCTTAATTACGATTAAAGATATTGAAAAAGCGACTAAATATCCAAATGCAGCAAAGGATGGTAGTGGCCGATTATTAGTTGGTGCTGCAGTAGGTGTTTCTCAAGATTTGTATGATAGACTTGATGCGCTTGTATCTGCTAAAGCTGACGTAATTATTGTTGATACTGCCCATGGGCATTCTGCAGGTGTTCTTCGAACGTTGAAGGACATTAAACAAGCGTATCCTCACATTCCTGTAATTGCAGGTAATGTGGCAACTGCAGCAGGCACTGAGGCTCTTATCGAAGCTGGAGCTGATGCAGTTAAGGTTGGTATAGGACCTGGTTCTATTTGTACAACTCGTGTTATTGCTGGCATTGGGGTACCTCAAATTACAGCAGTCTATGAGTCTGCTCAAGTGGGGCGTCGTTATGGAGTTCCTATCATTGCTGATGGGGGTATTAAATATTCTGGAGATATTGCTAAAGCTATTGCGGCTGGTGCTAATGTAGTTATGATGGGTAATATTTTAGCGGGTACTGATGAAAGCCCTGGAGAAACAGTGATTTATCAAGGCCGTTCTTATAAAGTATATCGAGGCATGGGTAGTCTAGGGGCTATGAAACTCGGTAGTAAAGATCGATATTTCCAAACAGAAGCTAAGAAATTAGTTCCTGAAGGTATAGAAGGTCGTGTACCATATAAAGGTATGCTGGCCGATACAATTTTCCAAATGGTTGGTGGTTTGCGTGCAAGTATGGGGTATTGTGGATGTCATAACATCCAAGAAATGATTGAAAACACTCAATTCATTCAAATTACAGCGGCTGGTTTGAAAGAAAGTCATCCGCATGATGTAAGCATTACCGTTGAAGCACCAAATTATAGTGGTTGATAATGGAGTATTACATTGAATAAACGTATTTCTGTTTTATCTGTGCCTATCGATTGTGTCACAATGGATGAGGCAGTCCAACGTATTTTACAATTAACTGAACAGCCGGGGCTACATTTAGTAGCAACGGCTAATGCAGAAATGGTTATGTTGGCTAATGAAAATCCTACATTGCACTCCATATTGAATAATGCTAGTCTCGTCGTTCCCGATGGGGCTGGCATTTTGTGGGCTGCAGAGCGTCAAGGAGAACATGTGCCTGAACGCGTAACAGGTGTAGACGTAACTATGGAATTGTTTAAAGTTGCGGCGACTCATCAAATTCCTGTATACTGCTTGGGGGCGGCACCTGGTGTTGCTCAACGAGCGATTGATAATGTATCTGCTCAGGTAGGTGCATTAAATATAGCAGGAATTCATGACGGATTCTTTGATAGTGCAGAGGAACAAGAAATCATTAAATCTATAGCTGAATCTAAGGCAAAATTGGTATTTGTTGCCTTAGGTGTGCCAAAGCAAGAACAATGGATTGCAGAAAAGTTGAGTCACCTCGATGGCGTAGTTGCCATTGGAATTGGTGGTTCCTTTGATGTCTTGGCAGGTAATATTCCTCGGGCCCCAGAATGGATGCAACGAAATCGACTTGAATGGTTGTATCGATTATATTTAGAACCTCAACGGATTGGCCGTATGTTGGCTATTCCAAAGTTTATGTGGACCGTTATTAGAAATAAATAGAGGAGTGTTGAATCGTGCCTACAGGACCAATAATTAAGGAAGGGTTTCCTCTGATAGGAGCTATGCTCATTATCACTGTGGTGTTAGGATATTTAGGACATTATGTAATTGCGATTATTTCATTTATTCTGGCATTATTTTTCGTTAATTTCTTTAGAAATCCTAAACGTGTAATCCCTCAAGATCCAGATTTGATTTTATCCCCAGCGGACGGTAAAATCATGGATATTTCTGATGTATACGAAGATATTTACTTACATAAAGAGTGTAAAAAAGTAACTATTTTCTTATCTGTTTTTGACGTGCATGCTAATCGTGCGCCTATTGATGGTAAAATTACGTACCGTCACTATACGATGGGTAGTTTCCTACCAGCATTCAAAGATGATGTAGGTTTTGAAAATGAACGTCATACTATTTGTATTGAAAATGATCGTACTTCCGTATTAGTAACGCAAATTGCGGGCCTTTTAGCAAGACGTATCGTATCTTGGACAGACCTAGATAGTGTACTTGAACGCGGTCAGTTGTACGGGATGATTAAGTTCGGTTCCTGTACTGAGCTCTATATGGATAAGGATGTAGAGTTGTTCGTTGAAAAAGGTCAACATATTACAGGCGGTGATACTGTTATCGGGAGGTTACGACATGAATAAATCTATTATTCCAAATTTATTTACTAGTGCAAATTTAGCATTTGGTGTTCTTGGTATTACGTTGTCTGCTACAAATAATACCTTCTGCGCAGCTATATGTATATTATTGTCTCTAGTAGCAGATGGATTAGATGGGCGTGTAGCAAGAGCTTTAGGAGTTGCAGGACCAATGGGCCGGGAACTTGATTCTCTGTCTGATGTAGTGGGATTTGGTGTAGCGCCTGCGTATATGCTTTATATGAAAGAATTATATGGTTTAGGATGGATTGCATATGTGCCACTATTAGCCTTTGCAGTGCTTGGTGCATTTCGTTTAGCGCGATTTAATATTAAAACTGACGAAGTTCATGGCTATTTTGAAGGTTTACCAATTCCAGCCGCTGGATGTTTAGCGGCGACTTACGTATTGTGTGGCGTATCGGTACCTCAATTTGTGTTGGTAGTTTGTATGATTGGTATAGGTCTCCTTATGGTTAGTGAAGTTAAATATCCCGATTTTAAAGGTAAAAGTGAGATTTATATCAATAAACTTTCTATTGTACTCACAGCCATATTTGTTATAGCTTGTCTCGTGTATGATTGGCATACATGGGCCGTTATGATTTTTGCTGGCTATGTAATGTTTGGGCTTATTAACGGGGCTTTAAATATAGTACGTAAATAGATGTGTGGAGGAGAATAGTATGAATTACCTACTGGATCTATTACTGATTCCTATGCAGGTAATAATCGTAATTTATACGGTTTATTATTTTATACTCGCTGTCGTAGGTATGTGGCGATCGCGAGTACATAAAAATTATACCCCTAAAAATTCCTTTGCCATCGTTGTATGCGCTCATAATGAGGAAGCTGTTGTTGGTGAGTTAGTTAAAAACTTACGTGGCCTAGATTATCCTGATGATCTATACGATATTTTTGTAGTTGCCGATAACTGTACAGATAAGACTGCGGAAGTAGCAAGTGCTGCTGGCGCTAATGTACATGTACGTGAAAATAAACAAGAAATAGGTAAAGGTTATGCCATGGGGTGGATGTTTGATCGGGTAGAACAAATGGATCGGAAATATGATGCATTCCTGATTTTTGATGCCGATAATTTAGTACATCCTCAATTTATGTTAGAAATGAATGATCATCTTGAAAAAGGTGAGTCTGTAATTCAAGGTTACTTGAACTCTAAAAATCCAACTGACTCTTGGGTAGCCGGTACGTTCTCTATCGCCTTTTGGATGGTTAACCATATGTGGCATTTAGCAAAATATCGTCTTGGATTATCTACGGCTTTAGGTGGTACAGGCATGTGTATTCGTACATCTATTATTCGCGAATACGGTTGGGATTGCAATAGCTTAACCGAAGATATGGAATTTTCCATGAAACTATTGACTCATGGTATCCGTACTTGTTGGGGGCATGATGCTATCGTATACGATGAAAAGGTTACGACTATGATGGCTTCTTGCAGACAACGTTTACGATGGGCTCAGGGGCAATTTGACTGTGCGGGTCGATATATTCCTAAATTATTTGCTATTGGTATCAAAACAGGGAATATTATGATTTTGGATGGTATATTCCAAGTGAGTCAACCTTATTTCTTATTGTTGACAACCGTATACTTGGTGTTATCCTACATCAATGCGTATACTCCAATTTATACAAATATTTTGTATCAAATTATGCCTATGTCTGTATGGACAATTATAGGTGTTGGTCAATATCTATTCCCATTAATTGTATTGTTGAAAATCAAGGTACCACCAAAGATTTGGTTCTACTATTTACTATATCCATTATTTGTTTACTCTTGGATTCCAGTAAATATTTTAGGGTGGTTCCGCCGTCATAATAAGGTATGGTCTCATACAGTCCATACGAGAGCTGTGGGCTTAGATGATGTTAAATTAACACGTATGGGCAATATGAATAAGAATGAAAAATAGAATCTGTAGGAGTGACTATGCATATTTTAATGTGTAATGACGATGGCATTTTAGCAGATGGTTTACGTCATCTTGCATCGTATTTAAGTCAATATTATAGAATTACCGTTGTAGCACCTGCTAATGAGCAAAGTGCTAAATCCCATGCATTGACGACCGAGGTTCCATTGAAATTAGATGCTTGCAATGGCGAGGATGAAAATCCTCGCCTTTATGCTCTAACGGGAACGCCGTCCGATTGCATGAAGTTCGGTCTCAGTTATTTATTGACTGATGATATGCCAGATCTTGTAATTTCTGGAATTAATCATGGATTTAATTTAGGCTCTGATGTATTGTATTCCGGCACTGTTTCGGCAGCTATGGAAAGTGGTTTTTACGGTATTCCCGGTTTAGCATTATCTGTTGAGAGATATTCTGTTGAACGGGGAGACGAGATGCATCCATTTATACATGAATTGATTGAGAAAATTTATGTGGCGGGTCAGTTTAGCGGTTTACTAAATGTGAACTTCCCATTACGTGGCACATGTGATTGGGATCATTTTAAAATGGTGAGCCAAGGCTTACAAACCTACAGTAATATTATCGAAGCTCGCATTAATTCAAGAGGACAGGATTATTATTGGTTAGCTGGCGAGCTAGACTATGGTGCTGAAAGTGTTCCTACAGATGTAGAATTTGCCCGTAAAGGCTATATTACAGGTGTCGCACTTACATGGAAACAACAATGTGATACGGATATGAAAAGGGTTCAAAATATTTTAGATGAAATATAAAAAATATGTTGACATTGCTTAGGGATGTCTGTATAATAACAAATGTTCCGATACGCCGGAGTGGCGGAATGGCAGACGCACTTGACTCAAAATCAAGCGGGTAACACCGTGTGGGTTCAAGTCCCACCTCCGGCACCAACATTAGGCGGTAAGACTTTTGTCTTACCGCCTATTTTTATATTTATGAATTTATATACTATAATATACATTATTAATTTCGTGAGGTGACAGTATGGATCAAGGTATAATTGATTATATTACAAATATTTTTGATATTCCTAAACTTACTCAACAGGTTAGCGCTGTACAGATGCCATTGCCATTATCTCGCTTGGCAGAAATACCATTAGATGGATCTGTAAATCAGTGCCAAGGATTTTGTTATAATTCCAAAAAAGACGTTTTTGCTTTAGCTTGTATTAATTCAGATAATACGAAGCAAATTATTTATGAAATTAATCCAAAAACTTTTACTGTTGTTGCAAAATATGAGTATAGTTATAAAAGTTTATTAGGTCATATGAATACCTTAACTTATAATTCTGTCAATAATCGTTACTATACAACAAATGCTGTTGTAAATGGATATAACCTTACTCCTATTGAAGCGGATAGCATGATTGTTGAAGCACCGATTAAACTAAAAGAGAAAGTTTTTAATTTTGCATATGATAAAGTACGCAATGAATATGTATCAATTGTGCCTTTAACAAACTCTGAACGGACAATTAATTATTACGACTCCAATTTTAATCGTATTCGTTCTTATAAAATTGATGCTAATCATACAAACTTAAATAATAACGGTGCTTACGCAACTAATGGAAATACTTTATTTACGACGTTGACAACCTTTGTATACGTCGATGAAGAGGGAGTTGTTAAAAATATTAGCCCTTATGCTTCTGGAATGGAAGTAGAAGACATGGATTGTCGAAATGGTCAAATGTATATGGCGGTCAATCGCAAAGGTAAAGTTGAAATTTATAGTTTGTCTAGCCTACCATTTTCGGTAAATGTCTAGATACTACCTATGTTTTAATCCCCTTTATGAGTGTATAATAATAGTATTAGAGTATTTTAGGAGCTATTATGAAATTAGGGAATGATATTATAGAGATTGACCGTATACGTCAAGCTATAGAGAAATCAAGTTCATTTAAAGTGCGCGTTTATACGATTCATGAGATTGAATATTGTAAAAGTCGGAATAAAGGATGCTACGAATCCTTTGCAGGTATATATGCTGCAAAAGAGGCTTTTATTAAAGCTTTAGGTATAGGGATGAGGTATGGATCATGGCAAGATATAGAGATTTATCATGATGAATGGGGCGCACCCTTAATTCGTTTACAAGATACTTTCAAAGATATTTACGAAACATCAGGTTATACTGATATTCATGTATCGATTAGTCATTGCAAGGATTATGCAATGAGTACAGTTATACTTGAAGGAGCATAAGATGAATATTTTAACTACAGAAGATGCTCGATTTATAGATCGAGAGGTTCCTAAGCAATTAGGAATTTCTTTAGAAATCCTCATGGAAAATGCTGGACGTGGTATCGTAGATGCCTTATGGGGAGAGTACGATTTATTTTCCCTGAATAATGGCCGTTCCATAAATAGTTTTGTTTTATTTATATGTGGTACGGGTAATAATGGGGCAGATGGCCTTGTAGCGGCTCGCCATTTGATGGAGCAAGGCGTACCAGCACAAATTGTACTAGTAGGAGATATAAACAAGTGTAGTGATCTTTTTGCAGTGCAAATTGAGCGCTGCAAAGCTATGGGCTGTAGCATCGATATGTATGATGAATTCAATGATTGGTCCAACGTAGCCATCGCTGTGGAAGGCATCATGGGAACGGGCTTTACTGGAAGGTTAAGAGAGGTGACCATCGATATATTGAATGATATTGATACTATGCGTAGTCAGTATAATTTTGATTTGTGGGCTATTGATGTACCTGCAGGTTTGGATGCTACTACTGGTCATGTAGCAGAAGGCACACTGACCTATGATTATACTGTTACTTTTGGAGCTATCAAACAAGGTTTGTTATTATATCCCGGAAAGGCTGTAGGAGGAACCGCTGTGGTTGCTCCATTGGGTGCTCCTTGGCAGCAGGTACTGGGTGAACGTGTTAGAACTATAACCATTGATTCTGATTTAGCAGAAAAAATTATCAACTATCGTACTCCAATGGCGCATAAAGGTGTCAATGGAAACACTTTAATTATTGGTGGTTCAAATGATATGATAGGAGCCCCTATTTTGGCTGCTGAAGCGGCAGTTCATAGTGGTGCTGGTAAAGTAACATTAGCTGTACCCAAAATAATTAAACAGATTGTACAAAGCCGTGTCATACCTGAGGTGATGGTTACTTCCACAGAGACTAATAAAGAACTTTTTGATTGTCGTCAAGTTGTTGCTATGGGACCTGGTTTAGGTCGCACCCGTGAAATCTGTGATTTAGTGGATCATATCTTAGATGCTTACGAAGGAGCATTAGTACTAGATGCTGATGCTTTGTATGCAGTGGGACATGTTGGTTGTGTTAATAAAGATGCTTTGCGAGATGGTGATATTGAGTCTGCATATACAGTGGAAAGAGAACTTCCATATTGTGTTATGACACCGCATTTAGGTGAATTTAGTAGACTTATTGATTTACCTATTAAATGGATTGAGCGTCATTATATCACGTTGGCTAGAGAATTTGCTAAGGCTCATCAAGTTATTCTTGTACTAAAAGGAATTCCTTCAATTGTGGCATTCCCTGATGGAACGGTGTATGTAAATACTATCGGTAATGCGGGCATGGGTACTGGCGGTATGGGAGATGTGCTGACTGGTGTAATTGCTGGTTTTATAAGTCAGGGTTATTCACTACAAGATAGTGCTATTCTCGGTGTTTATGTACATAGTCGTAGTGCAGATATTCTGAATGAAACAAAGAGTTGGGGTTATACTCCGAGTGATGTCAGTGCTTCTTTAGGCTTCGTGGTTAGTGAATTATTGGGAGATTATGAATGACAAATAGAATACAACGCTTTATAGCTTTCTTGTTGGTATTATGTATTCCTATCTTCGCCATTGCAGGCTGCACAAATAATGATGTAGCAAACGCAGCAAATCGAGTAACTACTAACGCTAATGGGACTTACTCAATCGATACTAAAACGACTACCCCTGAAGGTAAGCTAGATGTATATATGCTAGATATTGGTCAGGGGGATGCTATATTACTTAAGGTAGGCGATGAGTATAGCATGATCGATACTGGTGACATAGAACATCGTGAAAATATTGTAGCTCAACTTAAAACTATGGGTGTAACAAAGCTAAAAAATATTATTATCACGCATCCTCATGCTGATCATATGGGTGGTTTCTATGCTATTGCAAAGGCTATGCCTATTGAACATGTATATGATGATGGTATTGCCGTTGATAATAATATGTACAAAACTTATGAAAAGTGGATTGAGAAAAATAAAATTCAACGAACTACTTTGAGAAATGGAGATGTAGTTGATTTTGGACATGGTGCTGTCTTTGTAGTATATGCTCCTTGGGTTGAACCTTTAACTGATAAAAAAGGGGAGACAGATCTTAATAATAATTCTATTGTAGGTAAATTAATCTTTGGTAAATTTTCTATGCTCTTCACGGGTGATGCTGAATGGCAAGAAGAGAAAAAACTTATAAAAGAGCAGAATTCCAGATTGTTTGCTCGTATTCTTAAGGTAGGTCATCACGGTTCACGTACAAGTAGCTCTGAAGATTTTTTGAAATCTATTAAGCCTGAAAGTGCATTAATTTCAAATGGCATGTATAATAAGTATGGTCATCCTCACGATGTGACATTACGACGCTTGCAGGAAAATAATATTGCTATTTACCGTACAGATACGATGGGACGTATTCATATTAGTACGGATGGGAATAAATGGCAAATTACAACTGAACGTTAGTTTTGATTACTTATACAAAAAATTATTTTTATGAAACTGTTTTTTGTGTATTCTGTATAAGGTCTTTATATAGTAATATGTGTAATCGGCATACTAATCTTCATGTTTGTATGAAATAATCTATTTATAATCTAACATTAGTTTATGGATAGATTGGAACGATGAGATTTTGATAGATAAAAATATCATCGACTCATCTCTATGGTTTGGACACTATGTATGTCAGTTAGATTGGAGTGAATGTATTGCGTAAACTATTTTTAATGTGCCTTGCAGTCTTGATGGCGATACCTTTATTATTGACTCAAGCAAAGGCAGCTAATTTGGAAGATGCTCGATGGGTGACTAGAACAGATGCACCTGTACCATATGTTCGTATTGTTATGGACTTATCGGCACCTATAAAGGCATCTGCATCAATTAGCAAAGATGGGAAAACTACGACTGTTACTTTAAAGAATACAAAGCTAAAGACGGCTAAAGAGAACATTTCTATGGACTCAGCTATTGCTAGCTCTGCTAAACTTTCACAAGATGGCAGAGACGTTAAAGTAACAATCAAGACACCTTCATCTATTGATACTAGTGATGTAAAGGTTTTTTCCTTGAAAAAGGATACGGTTAATAAGAAACCGTATCGTATCGTTGTTGATGTTCAGAAAAAAGGTGCTGTAGCTAAGCCTGCTTACTATGGTAAAAAGCCATCTCAATCTGCGCATCCAGCAAAAAATGTACCTACAGGATCTGGCAAATACTCTACTAGCGGTGGTTTATCTGGCAAAACAATTACTATTGACCCAGGACATGGTGGTAGTGATTCTGGTGCTATTGGACCTCACGGTGTACAAGAGAAAAACATTACACTACCGATTTCCATGTATTTGAAAAAATCTTTAGAAAATCGTGGTGCTAAAGTGCTTATGACTCGTACTACCGATGTAGATGTATATGGCCCTAATGCAAGCGGTGTTGATGAATTGGGGGCTCGTGTTAACGTGGCTAACCGTAGTAATTCTGATGTTCTTGTGAGCGTTCATATCAACGCATTTAATAATCCTAGCGTTGGTGGTATTGCAACATATTACTATAGCAAAACTGGTAACGATGCTCGATTAGCACAAAAGGTACAATCTCAAATTGCTAACACACCTGGTTTCAATGGTGATCGTGGCATTCAAGAGGGTAACTTATACGTGTTGAGACATTCTAATATGCCTGCAATTCTTGTAGAGCTTGGTTTTATCTCTAACCCTAATGAGGAACGTGTGCTACAATCTCCTCAAACTCAAGAAGACTTTGCTAACCGCATTGCAAATGGTATTGCTAATTACTTTGGAGGTTAATCGATGAAATTACGTAAACAAGTTCTATCGATTCTCTGTGTAGGTATGCTGGCATTTGTAGTGGGTTGTACACATGAACAAGCTCCTACAACAGGTAAAAGTGAACCTACGCAAGAGACGAAAGTCAATAAGGATGCAGAAACAAGTAAAGTATCTCAAGAAAAGGTTAAGATGGCCTTCTTTGTTCCTACGGAGGATGGTTCTGGGGTAAAACAAACTACCGTTGAGATAGAGGCGAATAAAGTTACGCCTAAAGCAGCTCTTTTAGCGATGTTAAATGTTGATAGAGCACAAAAATATCCAGTCTTCTCTAAGGATATTGAAATTACATCTGTTACTGTAAAAGATGGTATTGCTTCTGTTGAAGTAAATGATGCATTCGTAAAGGGTAATGGCGGAGACTTAACTGTTAAGTTACAAATGGCTGCTATTGTAAATACATTGACATCCTTTGATAATATTAATGGTGTTCTATTCGTCAATAATGGTAAAAAGGTGCCAACTGTAGGTTCCTTTGATACTAAAGAACCTGTTAAGAGAATGACGAATCTAATTAAAAAATAATTCTTTTAAGG
>CAMUQE010000039.1 GCA_947096075.1 Veillonella parvula
GGACCAGACATTCGCGACACGTCTGGTCTTTGCCATTTGATATATTTTTTAGCGAAAGGATGCAACATGGCACAATTAGTAAAAGCTGCACAAGCTGGCTTCGACGAAAAAAATGATGCATTAGTAACGGTTGAACCGATTGCTAGCGGTATCGAAATTGAATTAACATCCAAAGTTATCCGCCAATACGGCGACCAAATTAAATCTGTTATCTTAAACACAGTAAAAGAAGCTGGTTTTGATGGCGTAAAAGTAATCGTACAAGATAAAAATGCTTGGGATTACACAATTAAAGCTCGCGTATTAGGCGCATTGGAAAGGGGGAGCAAAGCATAATGGCTAACGATAAAACATTCCCAGAAGTTAAAACAAATCCATTAACAGAGGCTGCTAAAAAACGCTTGTCTCGTTCCATGATGTTCGTACCTGGTAATACACCTAAAATGATTAACAGTGCTGACATTCACGGCGCTGACTCCATCATGATCGACATCGAAGATTCCGTGCCTATTACAGAAAAAGATACAGCTCGTCTTTTAACTGCAGAAGCATTGAAATCTCGTAAATTCCGTGCAGAAACCGTTGTTCGTATCAACCATCCTACACAAACTCCTTATGGCTATGACGATCTTGATGTAATCGTTCCAGCTAAACCTGATATGATTCGTTTACCTAAAACTGAAGATGTGTCTGAAGTTGAAATCGTAGCGAAGAAAATTGAAGAAGTAGAAAAAGCTAATGGCTGGCCAGAAGGTACTATCAATATTATCGTAGCTATCGAATCCGTTCGTGGCTTATACAATGTTCGTGAAATCTGCCATGGCCCTCGCGTAGTTGCTATCGCTCTTGGCGCTGAAGACTATCGTGCAGACCTTCGCACAGGTAAACATAAACCAGCTGTTGAATTGTTGTTCGCTCGTCAAACAATCCTTCATGCCGCGCGTGAAGCAGGTATCCGCGTAATCGATACTGTATTCTCCGACGTGAAAGACCCACAAGGCTTCCGCGAAGAAGTTGAATTTATTAAAGCTTTGGGCTATGATGGCAAATCTTGTATCCACCCAAGCCAAATTAAAATTATCCACGAAGTATTCACTCCTGACGAAAAAGAAATCGCTCATTCCGTTAAGGTATTGAACAGCTATGCAGATGCTTTGCGCAATAATAAAGGCGTAATCTCCGTAGATGGTAAAATGATCGATGGTCCTATCGTAGTTCGTGCACAACGCGTAGTTGATAAAGCGCGTGCAGCAGGCATTAAAGTTGAATTAGAGGAAGGAGCAGAATACGATGTTAAATAAAGTAGGTCGCGATATCCCAACAAATATCCCAGTACTAGAAGGTCGCGAAATATATCAAGGTGAATTCGCTATTGAACCTAAAGCTCATCGCGCAGGTAAACCTGTACACATGAGTCGTGTTGGTACTAATAAAGTACTTGCTTCCATCGATGAAGCAATCGAAAAAGCTGGCGTAAAAGATGGCATGACATTGTCCTTCCATCATCACTTGCGCAATGGCGACTATGTAATGAAAATGGTTATGGAACGCGTTCAAGCAAAAGGCATTAAAGACATTACAATTGCGTCTTCTTCCTTGTCTCCATGCCACGAATTCTTGGTAGAAATGATTCAAGATGGTACTGTAACAGCTATTGAAACATCTGGCTTGCGCGATCGTCTTGGTAAATTCTTGACTCAAAACCCAGGCGTATTGAAACGCCCTGTAGTGATTCGTTCCCACGGTGGCCGTGCTCGTGCTATCGAATCTGGCGAAGTTCATATCGACGTAGCTTTCATGGCTGCTCCTACAGCTGACCCACGTGGTAATGCTACTGGTCGTATGGGTAAATCCGCATGTGGTGCGCTTGGCTATGCTAAAGTTGACTCCCACTATGCAGATACAACTGTTATTATCACAGATAACTTGGTTGACTATGTACACAACTATGCAATCCCTCAAACTGACGTAGATTATGTTGTTGAGGTTGAAAGCATTGGTGATCCAGAAGGTATCGCTTCTGGTGCGGTAGGTTTCACTAAAAACCCTATCCAAATTAAAATTGCTGAATTAGCTGGGGAATTCCTTGACCAAGCTGGCATTATTAAAGATGGTTTCGTATTCCAATTGGGCGCTGGTGGTGCTCCATTGACTGTGGCGAAATTCATCGCTGAAAAACTTCGTAAACGCGGTGAAGTAGGTGGCTTCGCTATCGGTGGTGCTACTGGTATCTTGACTGGTATGCTTGAAGAAGGTTTGATCCGTGCAATTTACGATACTCAAACATTCGATACAACTGCAGCAGCATCTTTAGATAAAAATCCTGCACACATCGAAATGTCCGCTTCCATGTACGCTAACCCATGGACAGACTGCACTACAAACTACCTAGACGTAGTATTCCTTGGTGCTACTGAAATCGACCTTGATTTCAACGTAAACGTAATGACTGACTCCAACGGTGTATTGATGGGCGCTTCTGGCGGTCACTCCGATACAGCAGCAGGTGCTAAATGCACAGTTATTACTTGCCCATTGATCCGTGGCCGCTTGCCAATGATCCGTGACAAAGTAGCAACTGTAATTACACCAGGCTCCTCCGTTGACGTACTCGTTACTGAATACGGTATCGCAATCAACCCAGCTCGTACTGATTTGATTGAACGCTTCAAAGATAGCAACTTGCCTATCTACACAATTGAAGAATTACAACAATTAGCATTCGACTTAGTTGGTAAACCACAAGATATTCCTGTATCTGACAAAGATGAAGACATCATCGCAATCGTAGAATACCGCGATGGCTCTATCATCGACGTGGTTCGCAAACCTCTATAATTAAAATTAAAACACTCTCTATGGTCTTCGGACTGTAGAGAGTGTTTTTACGTTGTATCAAATAATCGAAAATACTTGTAGTTATGTATATAAATGATTGTTATACTCATAAACATTTGATATACTATAAGAGAGGGGGCTTTGTTTTACATTAATTTTTAACTTTAGGAGAGAATATGAGCCAAGTATTTAAACAAGATTTAACAGATGATTCTGTTCGCCCTGGCGGTTTGTTTTTTGTTGAGTTATTAATGCCGAAGCAGTGTGATATGCCTGACCGCGATACAATGGTAGAGGTATTCACAAAGCATTTAGGCCCTGTTGATTGCTTTAGTTATGGCGCTGAATCTGCTGGTTTTGCACCTCAGAATTATAAGGTTCATTATGAAGATAATGATGCCGATGTTCCACCAACATTGATGGTGACGAATTGTGAGAAAATCGACAAACCTGTACTAGATGATTTTGAGCGCAGTCAGGTGTGGGATTGTCCAAATGTAGATGAGTTGCTAGATGAGTGCCAATATAGAGTATTTGCTACAGATATGTTAGCTTCGGGTTTAGAGCCTAAAGAACGGGCTGATATGTTAGTAAAATATGTAGATGCACTGCTAGAGTTATATCCATCTTGTAAGGCCGTTGTCTTTGGTCCATCTCGTAAGTTCTTAAGTCGAGAAACCATTGAAAATCATCCAGATAAAGCTGTAACTCGTTTTATTTATTATGCCGTAAATGTGCGATATTTTAGCATTCAAGGCACAGATGACATGATGGTTGATACGCTTGGTATGAGCACCTTATTCTACCCTGATTTGCAGTATCATTTTCACGGTATGAATCCCGATGAGATTGTAAATCATGCGTATAGTGTGTTGTACTATATCTTTGAGCACGATAATCCTATTGATGACGGGCAAACGATTGCAGGCTTAGAAAATGGAGATATGAATCCAGATATTAAATGGGCGGTTCAGTATGAGGATTCCTTGATTCAACCTCTTCGAACTGTTATAGATATTAATATGGGCGAATATGCATCTGGAACTCGCTAGTTGTAAATCGATGAAAGGTGTGAGCATTATGAATGATCAACGTATTTTTGACATGGAACTTGTGAAAGTCGAAAGTTTGGAGAAAGCTGTTAGGACTCCATTTTATCAAACTGATTCCACAGGTGGTTCAGTATGGGTTATTAAACCTGGGCAAACCCTACCA
Organism: Veillonella parvula; assembly: GCA_947096075.1. Lineage (GTDB taxonomy): Bacteria > Bacillota > Negativicutes > Veillonellales > Veillonellaceae > Veillonella > Veillonella parvula_C. The sequence continues at coordinate 4,054 of CAMUQE010000039.1, forward strand.
AAGCATTACCATCATAACTCTGATGATATATGGGTTATATTGCAAGGTAAGGGGGTATTTTATCCAACGCCTGATACAGAGGTGCCTTTTACAAAGGGACAAGTTATAGTATCTAAAAAGGGTGAATGTCATGGCGCAAAAAATACTGGGACAGAAGATGTTATCTTTGTAAGTATCGTTGCTCCTGTGCCTGCTGATTATGATCCTGTTAGTACAAATTAATATGAAAGCACTTTATAGTATTTTCTTATCTTGTGATAGAGATATATTTATACTATAAAGTGCTTTTTGTTTTATACAGTCATTCCTAGCAAATATCCTTTTTCTATTTTTAAAGGCCATTATTTTGGTGTTACTATTCCTATTTGTTATTTCTATATTCTATATAATTCCATTGACAGAGGACTTTTGTTTTCTTAAGATAGTAAGGTATGTAATATCTTAAGTAGTAGAAAGGAATTATATGAACTCATCTACACCAGAGCCTCAAAGTGGGGCCATCGATTTCAAAGACTTTACAAAGCGGCGTATGCTACACGTAGTCTTACCTTTATTTATTGTTTCTATTATTGCCTTCTTAGATCGCGTTAATATTGCCTATGCAGGCTTGACCATGAAAGAGAATTTACCATGGTTAACACCAGAGGTATTCGGTATGGGGGCCGGTATTTTCTTTATAGGCTATGTTTTATTTGAAGTGCCAGCATCCTTAATAGCTGCTCGCTGTAATGCTATGCATTGGGTGGCTCGTATCATGTTTAGTTGGGGTCTCGTATGTATTCTTATGACGACGATGACTACAGAGTTGGAGTTTTATATTTATCGATTCTTACTCGGTCTATGTGAAGCCTCTTTATATCCTGTAATTTATTCGTTACTGATACCGAATTGGTTCTTGCCAAAGGAACGTGCGAAAGCGATCTCCTTGATGTTAACATCTTTATTGTTCTCTAACATCATCGGTGGTCCATTGGCAGGTATCTTACTTGATACAACATTCTTTGGCCTTCATGGGTGGCGCACACTCTTCATCGTTGAAGCTATTCCAGCTGTTATCTTTGCTTTCATTTTTGCGTTCTGGATGAAAGAACGTCCAGATCATGCATCTTGGGTAACTGATACAGAAAAAGCCTATATCAAGGCTGAACTTGAAAAAGAAGAACAACAAAAGCAAGCCATAAAGAAATATACTACTTGGCAAGCGTTAAAAGACCCAAAAGTATTGAGTTTAGCGTTAATCTATTTCTTGTGGGTTATTGGTTTCTGGGGCTTTAGTTTCTGGATGCCTCAAGTTCTTAAAAGCTTATCTGGATGGCCACCAAGTGTGGTAGCGTGGTCTATTGCTATTCCAATGACAGCAGCCTTACTTGTACAAATATACTGTGGTTACTCTTCTGAAAAGCGCAATGAAAAACGTTGGCACGTTGCTACTACATTGTTCATTGGTACTATTGGTTTCTTAGCAACACCACACAGTCCATCTCCAGAAGTTAGCTTATTCTTTATATGCTTAACTGCAGTAGGTGTTTACGGTGGTATGGGTGTATGGTGGACCATGCCAACAACCTTCTTATCTGGCGCTGCTGCAGCGGGGGCGATGGGACTCATTAACTCTTCAGGTAACATGGGGGGCTGGGTAGGTCCTTATATGCTTGGATTCATCAATGGTCACACAGGTAGTTTTGCTTATGGCTACTATGTAATGGGGGCTTGTATGTTCCTTGCTGGTCTATTAATTTTGACACTTCCAAAATCTATGGAGCATAAAGAGGATTAAGTAGAGCTATATTATAGATAACTATATTATAGACAACTTAATAGGAAAATATTTAACGAATGCTTCAATGGTGTGATTTTGGGTACTATTCAATTTTATGTTACAATTTACAAAATAGTATTATTTAAACTTGAGGAGACAGAATATTGAAAGAGTGTAGACCTAAGTTTGATGAAATTACATCGTTTGATGAATTTAAAAAATATTATTGGTATCGTGATGAACTTTCACAAATATGTAAATCATTAGGATTAGAATATAGGGGAATAAAACAAGAACTCAATCATATTATTGAGCAGTACTTTAAAGGCGATTTAATTAAAAAATCATCAATAAAAAATAGAAGAAGGCAAGTGGAAACTATTACTTTAGATACACCATTACTTGAATGTAATTTTTCCTTTAATACGAAGTTTAGAGAATATTTCTCTGATTTAATAGGTGTTTCACGATTTAAATTTAATGCTGATATGGCTACTGCTTGGAGAAAAGTAAAAAGTGAAAAAAATACAAGCTTTACAATTGGAGATTTGCTGAAAGTATATTATGGTGAATCAGATTATGCAAAGTATGATAATTCGGTTTGTCAATGGAATCAATTTTTTAAGGATTTTTGTGCAGATGAATCTAGTGGCAATTATTCGAATAAATTAAAAGTAGCATCTATTATTTGGAAAGAGGTCAGAGATTCAAAAAATGAAAAAATCTATTCAAAGGATCTTTTAAGTGAATATGCATATAAATTAGAAGCGTATCGCAAGTAGAAACAACTTGTCATTGCAGAGACGTATGGGAAAACTAGCAATTAAATCTATAATAGAATAATGATAAAAGCACCTTATATCCTATGAGAAGAGTCATTTGTGATGACTTTTGTAGGTATATAAGGTGCTTTTATTTATTCCTGATTTCTTTATTGATTTTATTTTGTTACATCAGGCACTTTCCCAGGATTCATATCGAGGTTTAGATCTGTGGATTTGAATGGGCGTGGGTTTGCCTCTGGTGGTTGTACTTTGAGTTCTGGATGTAACCATTGTAATTGTTTTAGTTCCCAGTCGTACTTGGCACCGTCATTTTGTAGCTGACGAATATCTTTTAGGATTTCGTCTAGTTGGTCGCTATGCTTATTAGCCATCCCTTCAAGAATGTAAAGACGACCTGCTACACTGTCGATGGTAGAGCCATCGTGGTCTTCATCGACACGCCATTGTAATTCAGAGATTTGTATTTGCTGGAATATGATAACGATAACCAGCACAATGATAACGCCCCACATGGGAGCTTCTTTAGCTTTCAAAAGGGCTCGCAATTTAGATGCGAGCCCAGATGGTTTGTTCATTATTGATGATCCTCGAGTTGTAATCCAGGTAATGGTAATTTGGAGTTTACGAAGTCTAACCACAAGCGAGAAGCGTGGGAGAGGTAGTGACCTTTTTTCCAAATTACATAAAGGGTATGAATAATTTCAGGTACGAGAGGTCTAACGACAACCTTAGAACCGACCTCCGTATTTTCACCTACCTCAGGGCAGAGGCGAGATGGTAATAATGCGATAGCAAGGTTTGCACTAACCGTTTGTAACATGAGATCACGTTGGCTCGTTTCAAACACGATATGCGGTTGGAAGCCGGTGTGTTTACAAGCTTTGATGATTTCATCATGTAAGTTGAAATCGTCTTTATGCAATACAAAGGATTCATCAGCTAGCATTTCTAAGCGAATTTCTTTTTCTTTTGCCAAAGGGCTAGATTTTGGAATGATAACGGATAGTGGGTCACTTGTAAGGTAGAAAGATTCAAATTCTTTAGGGTTTGGTTTAGTACAGATGATGCCAATATCAATTAAACCTTCCTGAACGCTGATCTCAACCTTTTTAGAACCTTGTTCGTAGAGTTCCAATTCGATTTGTGGATATACTTTTTTAAATTCACCTAATAACTGGGCAAAAATGGGAGCATCAGTAATTGGTGGAATACCAATTCTGATGGAACCTTGCTCCAAACGAAACTCGTTTTCAAAATCAGTTTTTAGATGTTCAAACATAAACACAACGCGTTTAGCGTGGGTTAAGAAGATGGTACCCCCATCAGTAAGTTCTACAGATTTAGCATTACGCATGAAGAGAACAACACCAAGTTCGTCTTCTAAAGCTTTAATTGTACGGCTGATTGCAGATTGGGAGATGTGTAAATTCCTTGCAGCCTTACTAAAGCTTTTTTGATCAGCTACTTCAACGAAGTATTTCAAATGATGAAAATCCATAATTAACCCCCTAAAAATAAAACTTGGTTATAGGACGTGACCTAACTAAATGAGAATAGTTATTACTGTAATGCAATTAGCTATTACTTTATGTAAAGCATGGATAGCAATATTGGCAAAGCGACAGTCACTGTATGTGTTGCGTTGATAGGGCCCAGCACGTTATAATTAGCATATAGGGCTATATCAAGTTATGATATTAGGAATTATGGTTGTGCCCATCACAAAAAAGTATGCTCACACATAATGCCATATTATATATAACATATATATTATTGCATTATTTTTTCATGTGCGCAAGTTTGTAATGGTTGTTATTCCTAAACATAATGATAGATTAAGCAAGTGTTCTATTTTTGCTAAATGCTTAAGGAGGCAATAATCACATGAGTCGTAAATTTAAAACTATGGACGGCAACCAAGCGGCTGCTCACGTTTCTTATGGTTTTACAGAAGTTGCTGCGATTTATCCAATCACTCCATCTTCTCCAATGCCAGAACACATTGATGAATGGGCTGCATCTGGTCGAAAAAACATCTTCGGCAACACTGTTCAAGTTGTAGAAATGCAATCTGAAGCAGGTGCTGCTGCTGCAACCCACGGTTCTTTACAAGCTGGTGCATTAACAACAACTTTCACATCTTCCCAAGGTTTGTTATTGATGCTTCCTAACTTATATAAAGTAGCAGGTGAATTACTTCCAGGTGTATTCCAAGTAGCTGCTCGTGCATTGGCTGCACATGCTTTGGCTATCTTTGGTGACCACCAAGACGTAATGGCTGCTCGTGCAGCTGGCTGTGCTATGTTAGCTGAATCCTCTGTACAAGAAGTAATGGACTTGTCCGCTGTAGCTCACTTGACAGCTATTAAAACTCGCGTACCTTTCATCAACTTCTTTGACGGTTTCCGTACATCCCACGAAATTCAAAAAATTCAAATCTGGGACTATGAAGATTTAAAACCATTGGTTGACATGGATGCTGTTAAAGCGTTCCGTAAAAATGCTTTAAATCCAGATGCTCCTGTAACTCGTGGTACTGCAGAAAACCCTGACGTTTACTTCCAACATCGTGAAGCATCCAACAAATTCTACTTGAACGTTCCTGACGTTGTAGAACACTACATGAACGAAGTTAACAAATTGGCAGGTACTAACTACCAATTGTTTAACTATCATGGTGCTCCTGATGCTACTGACGTTGTTGTAACTATGGGTTCTTCCGCTCAAGTTGTAGAATCCACCGTGGATTACCTCAACAAATTGGGCCGCAAAGTTGGTTTTATCAACGTTCATTTGTTCCGCCCATTCGCAACAGATCGTTTGTTGAAAGCTCTTCCTAAAACTGTAGAACGCATTGCAGTTCTTGACCGTACTAAAGAACCAGGTGCTTTGGCTGAACCATTGTTCTTAGACGTACAAGCAGCTGTAGTTGACGGTGGCCGTAATGTAAAAGTTATCGCTGGTCGTTATGGTTTGAGCTCCAAAGACGTTATCCCTGCAGACATCGTTGCTGTATTCGATAATTTAGCTGCTGAAAATGGTAAGAAATTCTTCACATTGGGTATCAATGATGATGTTACATTCTTGTCCTTAGATCGTGCTGAAGGCGTAGAAGTTGAAACTCCTGGTTTGACTGAATGTAAATTCTGGGGCTTCGGTTCTGACGGTACTGTAGGTGCGAATAAATCCGCTATCAAAATCATCGGTGACCACACTGATATGTATGCTCAAGCATACTTTGACTACGACTCCAAAAAATCTGGTGGCGTAACAATGTCTCACCTTCGTTTTGGTAAAAATCCAATCAACTTGCCTTACTTGATTACTGAACCTCAATTCGTAGCATGTCACCGTCAATCTTATGTACATGAATACGACTTGATTCGCGGCATCAAAAAAGGCGGTACATTCTTATTGAACTGTACTTGGTCTCCTGAAGAATTGGATGAACATTTACCTGCTAAATTACGTCGTCAAATCGCAGAAAAAGAATTGAACTTCTACATCATCAATGCTGCGAAAATCGCTTCCGAAATCGGTTTGGGCGGTCGTATCAACATGGTAACGCAAGCTGCATTCTTCAAATTGACTGAAATCATCCCTGTAGATGATGCTGTTAAATACCTTAAAGAATCCGTAGTAACTTCTTACGGTAAAAAAGGTCAAAATATCGTTGACATGAACAATGCTGCTATCGATCAAGGTGTTAACGCTTTGGTAAAAGTAGATGTTCCTGCTAGCTGGAAAGACGCAGTAGATGATGGCAATCATGCAGTTAAACCTGGTTGCGAATCTTGCCCATCCTTCGTTCAAAATATTGCACAACCAATCAATGCACAAGCTGGTTATGATCTTCCTGTATCCAAATTCTCTGGCTATGAAGATGGTACATTACCTGCTGGTACTGCTAAATTCGAAAAACGCGGTCCTGCATTGTTCGTTCCAAAATGGTTGCCTGAAAACTGTATTCAATGTAACCAATGTTCCTTCGTATGTCCACATGCTACAATTCGTCCAATTTTGGCAACTGAAGCAGAAGTGGCTGCAGCTCCAGAACATTTCGATACAATCCCTGCATTGGGTGCTAAAGATCTTCAATTCCGTATCGCTGTATCCCCATTAGATTGCTTGGGTTGCGGTAACTGTGTTGATATCTGTCCAGCTCCTAAAGGCAAAGCTATCGTGATGACATCCATCGATACTGAAATCGAACAAGCTGAAGCTTGGAACTATGGTGTTAACCTTCCTGTAAAAGAAAATCCTATGAAGAAGGAAACTGTTAAAGGTTCCCAATTTGAACAACCATTGTTCGAATTCTCCGGTGCTTGCGCAGGTTGTGGTGAAACTCCTTATGCTAAATTGTTAACTCAATTGTTCGGTGACCGTATGATGATTGCCAATGCAACTGGTTGTTCCTCCATCTGGGGTGCTTCCATGCCTGCATCTCCATACACAACTAACCAACAAGGTCATGGTCCTTCTTGGGCAAACTCCTTGTTCGAAGATAATGCTGAGTATGGTTATGGTATGTACATCGGCGTTAAGAAAATCCGCCAACAATTAGTAGAATTGGCTGCTAAAGCAGTTGAAACTGCTACTGGCGAATTGAAAGACGCTTTAGAACAATGGATTGAATTTGCTAACCTTGGTGCAGCTACTCGTCAACGTTCCGAACGTTTAGTAGCAGCTATCGAAGCTGAAGGCGCTACAACTCCTGAATTGAAAGAAATTCTTGAGAAAAAACAATTCTTGATCAAACGTTCTCACTGGATCTTCGGTGGTGACGGCTGGGCATACGACATCGGCTTCGGCGGTGTTGACCATGTATTAGCTTCTGGCGAAGACGTAAACATCTTCGTATTCGATACTGAAGTATACTCCAACACTGGTGGTCAAGCATCTAAATCCACTAACGTAGCAGCAGTTGCTCAATTCGCAGCTTCTGGTAAACGTACTAAGAAGAAAGACCTTGGCATGATGGCTATGTCTTATGGTTATGTATACGTAGCACAAGTAGCTATGGGTGCAGACAAAAACCAATTGATGAAAGCTGTTACAGAAGCTGAAGCATATCCAGGTCCATCCTTGATCATCGCTTACAGCCCATGTATCAACCATGGTATCAAAGCTGGTATGGGTAAAGCTCAAGAAGAACAACGTAAAGCAGTTGCAGCTGGTTACTGGGATCTTTACAGATACAACCCTCAACTTAAAGAAGAAGGTAAAAATCCATTCTCCTTGGATTCCAAAGAACCAACTGAAAGCTTCCAAGACTTCCTTAAAGGTGAAGTACGTTACGCTTCCTTGGCTAAAGCAGCTCCAGACGTTGCAGAAGAATTATTCGCTAAAACTGAAAAAGACGCTAAAGAACGTCGCTTAAGCTATGTTCGCTTGCAAAAAGGTTTTGAAGACGTAAAATAATTCGTTATTTAACGACTGAGAACTATATGAGGCACCCTTTCAAGGGTGCCTCTTTTGTATGTAATACTATATAGCTAAATGTGTTAATATCATATTATTTAGGTAATAACTGCTTTAAACGTAGGTAATATACTAGTAATTTGGTATAATGATAAATAACAATGTATATTTCATAAAGTTAAACATAGAGGTACATATGGCTAAGGATAATTCACAAATAGCAATGGAAGACATGCAACAAACGATATATAAAGAGTTAGGCTATAAATCCTATCCATTTCCTTTTACAACGCCGGCCTATTTAGAAGCATATGGTGCTCTTGTAGGGCTAAATACTCCACCTGCGAAGACAGCTCGTGTTCTTGAACTAGGCGCTACTTATGGCGGTAATATTATTTCTCAAGCTGTATTTAACCCAGAGGCGACCTTTGTAGGCATTGAACTTTCACAAGACCAAGTAGAGAAGGGCAATCAAATTATTTGTGATGCAAAATTAGAGAATGTATCCTTGGTGCAAGGAGATATTTTGAATTTTGACGAATCTATGGGGACTTTCGATTATATTATTGCACATGGATTCTACTCTTGGATCAATGATGAAATGAAGGATAAGCTGCTCAATATTATTTCTAATCATTTGGTGGATAATGGTATTGCCTATGTGTCTTACAATACGTATCCAGGTTGGCATACCATGGAAGAAGTACGTCAGCTCATGCTGTTTGCTAATCGTGGCCAAGATAAGTTGACCCATAAGGAAAAGGTGTTGCGCGGTAAGACCGTAGGCAGTCTTGTGGGTGCTCAGATTCTTAACTATGATAACCTTAAAGAACGAAATAGTAAATTTCTTGGTGCATTGCGCTCTGTAATGCAAAAGGATGACTATTATGTAGGTCATGACCATCTAGAGCCGCATAATGATCCGTGCTATTTCTATCAATTTAATGATCATTTGAAAGCGCATAATCTTGCTTATGTATGCGATGCGGACCTTACACTATCTATGGTTCGTACCTATGATGAAAGTATAGCAGCTAAACTTGAGCAACTGGCTCCTAATAGCCAAGCGGATCAAGAACAATATTTAGATTTTATACTAGATACGACATTCCGCAAGTCAATTATTTGTAAAGCTAGCTTTGCAAATAATATTAACTTTGCTGTTGCGAATCCGGCTGAAGTGGATACAATTCCTGTACGTACTATTGTAAATAGCTTTGTTTTCCAAATTCTCTTTGATGAGGAAGCACTGGAAATGTTTGAAAATGAGCTCGTAAGAGATACGTTCCAAGCAATAATTAAAGATGGTGGCACTTTCAATATGATTGAAGCCCTCGCTATTTTGAAAGCGGCTCATGAGGCGGCTCATGCATCTGATGATGAATTAGAACCTGCTGTATGTAGCTTGTATAAAGCTGTAGTAGAGCATATGGTACGTGGTGGTATTCGCTTCTATAAAACATTCCCTGTAAAAGAAGAATATATGGAGGGCTTATCTTATATACCTGCCCGTTTTACAAACTTTGTAAAAGCTATTGTGAATGGTGGTAGTGAATATATGTATGGAGCAAATATGTTCAATGATGCTATTGGCGATATCTCTGAAGAGGATTTATTATTTATGGAGTTGTTGAACAAACCAAAAGCGAAATCCACGGTAATTAGAAAGATTAAAGATGCTCTCTTTAGTGCAGATCAGTCTCAACCTACAAAGCATCAAAATGCCATGGCTGAAGCTTTTTATAATGAATTAACAACGCGTATGGAACAATTGGGCTTTATTAGAAGTAAGAAAACAGGTAGTATTTCCTAATTGATAGAGCTCGTTATTTGATTGTATTGCTATGAAGTTGTATTATATTCATTCTGATTTCATAGTTAAAATAAAAACCCGTTACACTTATAATATTTATATGTATTAAGTGTTAACGGGTTTTATT
>CAMUQE010000040.1 GCA_947096075.1 Veillonella parvula
AAAGTAGTGTAAAATTCAATTATCAACATATATATACGTTTTTATCATAATTCTTTCTTATTAAATAAGATAGTTTATATAAGGTCATTTCTCCCCTTACATAATCACAATATGGGCTCTATTTTTTTATAAATTTAATTCCTTTTTCCCTTAGGTTTTGGCTATTAAATTAAGCTACTTTATGGTATGGTATAGTATATCGTTACTAGGGAGGTTAGTATGTATCAAACATATTCTATACCGCAAAAATTATGGTTGTTCATAAAACTATTTACTCCAATGTGCATCACTCAATTTTCCCTGATTGGGGCGACCTTTATCGCCATCTTTTTAACGGGGCAATATAGTACGACTGATTTAGCTGGTGTTGCTACGGGATATAATTTATGGCTCCTCTTCTATATCTTTGCACAAGGTACATTAATGGGTATCACACCAATTATTTCTCAACTATTAGGAGCTAATAAAACAGATGATATTCCAATAATCTTTCATCAAGGCCTTTTCATCGGTACAGGACTAGCATTTTTAATTTTACTAATCGGTATATTCGGCTTACGCCCTTTATTGACATATTTAAATCTTGAGCCGGCTGCCACCGAGGTATGTATTAATTATCTGAAAGCCTTTGCACTTGGTTTATTCCCATTACTCTGGGTAAATACCTTGCGTAACACTGTCGATTCTCACGGATTAACGCATTACTCCATGGCCATCGTCTTTACAAGCTTTGTGATTAACGTATTCTTAAATTATGCACTCATCTTTGGTCATTACGGTTTTCCTGAAATTGGTGGTGTTGGTGCTGGCTACGGTATTGCTGGTGCCTGTTGGACAAACTTAGTTTTATTTAGCTTAGTCATTCTATTGCATCCTAAGTTAAAAGGCTATCGCATCTATAAAGATTTCCATAGCCCGAATTTTCACTATATCCGTGAACAATTACAAGTTGGTATTCCCATAGGTTTTTCTATCTTTTTTGAAGCTAGTATCTTTAGCATTGCTGGGCTCTTAATGGTTCACTTTGGATCTGCTGTAGTAGCAGCTCATCAATCTGTCATTTCTTTTACTAATGTATTCTACTGCTTACCATTAAGTATCGCCATGTCCTCTACCATTGCCGTTGCCTATGAACTCGGTGCAGGACGAAAAATAGAAGCTATCCAATACTCTTATATTTCTCGTGTATTAGCCATCATCATAGCCGTTCTCATTTGTGCCTTTACGTTCACTCATATGGATAATATTGCGAATCTATTTACAAATGATGATGAAGTATATGAACTTATTTATCAATTCCTTGGATATGGCGTATTCTTTGCCGCTATCGATGCCATCGGTACTCCATTACAAGGTATTCTAAGAGCTTACAAGGATGTAAAAATAGTGCTTTACATCTCCCTCGTATCGTATTGGGGCGTATGTTTCCCAACAGCTTATACCCTTGCCAAAAATCCTAATTATGGACCATTTGGCGTATGGATTGGGTTGTTGGCTAGCGTAGTAGTTGCGGGTATATTATTTACACTTCGCACATACTACATACAACATTACAAACCTAGAACTATTGTAAAATAATAAAAGCACCTATTGATTACGCTCAAGTGTAAGTAATCAATAGGTGATTTTTTTATTTTAGAGCCTCTTGTTTCTCTACTTTGGACATACGGAAAAAATTATATAGCGTTTCTGCCGTCTTATAATTCATAGATTCTACATTTGCAAGTTCATCAACAGATGCTTCTTTCATGGCTTCTAAACTATTAAAGTGAGCCCATAATGCCTTTCGACGTTTAGGGCCGATACCTTCAATATGATCTAAAATAGATTCTAAATTACGTTTTCCACGAAGCTTACGATGGTACGTAATAGCAAAGCGATGGGCTTCATCGCGTATTTGTTGAAGTAATTGAAGCTCCGGCGTGTGATGACTCAAAATGATACTTTCAGATTGTCCCTCTACAAAGACCTCTTCAATACGCTTAGCCAAGGAGATAACTGGCACATCTGTAACACCAACGGCACGGATTAACGGCAAAGCCGCATTGAGCTGACCTTTACCACCATCGATGATAATAAGATCTGGCATAGGCCAGTCTGTTTCATTACCGTAACGACGTTCCATAATTTCAGCCATCGATTTAAAATCATCAGGTTTACCTTGTGTGGTTTTCAGTTTAAAGCGGCGATATTCTTTCTTCGCAGGCTTGCCACCTTCAAAAACAACCATAGAAGCCACCGTTTCAGTTCCTTGTGTATGAGATATATCAAAACACTCCATACGTTCGGGTAAACGTGGTAAGTCGAGAATCTCGGCTAGCTTCTTAATCGCTCCGCCAGTCTTATCGATTTGGTGCTGCCACTGACGACGACGTTCTTCAAGGAAGGTTTCCGCATTTTCATGAGCCATCTTAATCATATCCATCTTATAGCCACGTTGTGGCACAGATACATCTACATGTTGGCCTTTGAGCTGTGTAAACCATTCCGTTAATAAGTCCCTATCTGTACTCTCCATAGGTAGTAACAACTCTTTAGGAATAAAGTTTGTATCTCCATAGTATTGCTTGATAAAGTCTGTCATAATGGTTTCTGAACTATCGCCATCATGTTGCACAAAGTAATTCTCACGGCCTAACAGACGACCACCGCGGATGAATAGCAACTGTACACAGGCCATCGATGTATCTACAGCCAATCCTAAGACGTCTAAGTCGCCACGTTGGGTAACCATGCGTTGCTTTTCTTGTATCTTTTCAATGCTAGACAATTGATTACGATAACGTGCAGCATCTTCAAAGCGCAAATCTTCTGCAGCAGCATCCATCTTTGATTTAATTTCCTTTAGCAATGGTATAGGTTTACCTTCAAAAAGTTCTATGATTTCGTCAATATACTTCCGATAATCGGGTACCGATATTTTATTAAAACACGGCGCCTCACAGTAATGCATATGATACTGTAAGCATGGGCGTTCTACCTTCATAGACTTACAGGTACGCAATGGATAGTACTGTCGTATTAATTTCAGTACCACATGAACAGATGTGACATCTGTAAAAGGGCCAAAGTACTTGGCTCCATCACGCTCTAGGCGACGCGTCATATATACTCGAGGATAGTCCTCTTGCACTGATATTTTAACATAGGGATACGTCTTATCATCACGAAGCCTAATATTATATTTCGGTTCATGCTCCTTGATAAGTGTATTCTCCAAGATGAGCGCTTCCATCTCCGTTTTTGTTTGAATGACTTCCACATCGACGGCTCGTTTCATCATGGCCGTAACCTTTGGTGCGCGATTTGCATCGTTACGCACATAGGAACGCACACGGTTGCGCAGATTAATAGCTTTACCTACATAGATGATGCGGTTATATTGATCGCGCCATAAATAGACACCTGGCGTCGTTGGCAGATGACTGACCTTTTCCAGTAATTCTTCAGACGGCATGTTTCCTCCTTTCCTTGTAGATTTTTAGATGTTTTATTTCTTATTTTTTGCTGCTTTCATAAATTTCTTAGTCTGTTCCAATACAGGCCCTAAGAACTTGCCGGTATAGCTTTCTTTCACCTTAACAATTTCCTCAGGCGTACCAGTTGCCACGATAGTGCCTCCCCGATTACCACCTTCAGGACCAAGATCAATAATGTGATCAGCCATCTTAATAACATCTAAATTATGTTCGATAACAACAACAGTATCTCCGCCCTCTACAAGTTGTTGCAATACATGTAACAACTTACGAATATCTTCAGCATGAAGACCTGTAGTAGGCTCATCGAGGATGTATAGCGTTTTACCGGTGCTACGACGCGCTAGTTCTGTAGCTAATTTAACCCGTTGAGCCTCACCACCAGATAATGTAGTAGCCGCCTGACCTAAACGGATATACCCAAGGCCAACCTCTTGGAGGGTAACCATCTTACGGTTAATTTTAGGGATGGCACTAAAGAATTGTACCGCATCATCAACTGTCATATCTAATACATCAGCAATGGATTTACCTTTATATTTAACCTCCAAGGTTTCACGATTATATCGCGCTCCTTTGCAGACTTCACAAGGCACATATACATCTGGAAGAAAATGCATTTCAATCTTGATAATACCATCACCACGACAAGCTTCACAGCGGCCACCTTTTACGTTAAAGCTAAAGCGCCCTTGTTTGTAACCGCGCATCTTTGCTTCCGGTGTTTGACTATAGAGCTCGCGTATGGCATCGAATACACCTGTATAAGTAGCTGGATTGGAACGAGGTGTACGGCCAATCGGACTTTGATCAATATTGATGATTTTATCGATATGTTCAAGACCACGGATTTCTTTATGAGCCCCTACTTTGTGGTTAGAGCGATATAATTGATTAGCTAAACCTTTGTAGAGAATTTCATTAATCAAGGTAGACTTACCAGAACCGCTGACACCAGTAACAACATTAAACAAGCCAATAGGGAATTTTACATTTACATTTCGTAAATTGTTTTCCTTAGCACCGCGAATTTCAATGCAGTTCTTACCTGGTTTACGGCGTTCTTCCGGAAGAGCGATAAATTTACGACCACTCAAATACTGACCAGTAATGGAATTTTCTACCTTCATCACTTCCTTAACAGTACCTGCTGCAATGATTTGACCCCCATGTTCACCTGCTCCAGGACCGATATCTACTAAATAATCGGCAGCACGCATCGTATCTTCATCATGTTCTACAACGAGCAAGGTATTGCCTAAGTCACGTAACCCTTTTAATGTATCGATGAGTCGATCATTATCGCGTTGATGTAAACCGATAGATGGCTCATCTAGGATATATAATACACCTACTAAGCCAGAGCCGATCTGTGTAGCTAACCGAATACGCTGTGCTTCACCACCAGATAATGTGCCTGCACTACGGTTCATTGTTAAGTAATCGAGACCTACATTATTAAGAAAACCTAGACGAGCATTGATTTCCTTTAAAATTTGAGCACCAATCACTTGTTCACGTTCAGTTAACTGTAGATTACCAAAGAAATCGAGTGCTTCTTTAATAGTTAACTGCGTTACTTCGTTGATATTCTTATCCCCTACAGTAATAGCTAATACTTCAGGTTTAAGACGAGCTCCATCACAAGTAGTACACGGC
Source organism: Veillonella parvula (assembly GCA_947096075.1). Taxonomy (GTDB): domain Bacteria; phylum Bacillota; class Negativicutes; order Veillonellales; family Veillonellaceae; genus Veillonella; species Veillonella parvula_C. Next base: position 5,139 of record CAMUQE010000040.1, read on the forward strand.
TTAATAGACATAAACTTTTCAAATTCTTCACGCATAGAGTCTGTAGAGGCTTCACTATGACGGCGCTTAACCATCGGTAAAATACCTTCGTACTCAGTAAAGAATTCCTTTATCTCACCTCTCATATTTTCATAGGTGAAGCTTACCTTATCCGTCGTACCGTACATCACCTTTTTCTGTAATGCTTTCGGCAATTCATCATAGGTGGAGTCTAAGGAATATCCATTAGCTTTTAATAGACCTTCTACTTGACGCATAAACCAAGCATTAGGATTGGAGCTCAAGGCTTGCACGCAACCATCGGCAAAGCTAATAGATCCATCTGGAATAACGCGCTCCTCATCAACCTCCATAGTAGAACCAATCCCTAAACAAGATGGGCACGCACCAAACGGACTATTAAAAGAGAACATACGCGGTTCAATTTTAGGTAATGAAATATGACAATCTGGGCACGCAAAATGTTGGCTATACATGTGTTCAGGTCCGTCTACCTCTTGAATCACAACGATGCCTTCTGCCCATTTTGAAGCGGTCTCCATAGAGTCAGCCAACCGAGATTCAATGCCTTCTTTTACAATGAGACGGTCCACAACGATATCGATGGAATGCTTCTTATTTTTCTCTAATACAATTTCTTCGTCCAAGGTACGCACTACACCGTCTACTCGAGCACGAACAAAGCCTTCCTTGCGAAGTTGTTCAAACACCGATTTATGTTCCCCTTTTTTACCTTGAATCATAGGGGCCAGCACTAAAACCTTTGTACCTTCGGGAAAGCTCATTACATCGTCGGTCATTTGTTGTATTGTCTGCTGAGTAATAGGCTTACCACACTCTGGACAGTGTGCATGCCCTACGCGTGCAAATAAGAGACGTAAATAGTCGTAAATCTCCGTAACAGTGCCCACTGTAGAACGAGGATTACGGCTGGTAGTCTTTTGGTCGATAGAAATGGCTGGAGATAAACCTTCAATATAATCGACATCGGGTTTATCCATTTGTCCCAAAAATTGACGTGCATACGCAGACAGGGACTCAACATAACGTCGTTGCCCTTCTGCGTAAATCGTATCAAATGCTAGGGATGATTTACCAGAACCACTGAGGCCAGTTAAGACGATGAACTGATCACGTGGCAAGGATATATCAATATTTTTTAGGTTATGCTGACGCGCACCTTTTACAATCAATTGATCTTTCATTATCTTTCCTATTTAAAGAGATGATACCAAACGGCATCATCTCTCCGATTACTAACATGAAATAATATATGTATATTATCGCACATATAGTCTATATAATCTATGTGTTTTCTTACAATCTTTTAAAATTGCTCCTAAGATTTACTTTTTAGACCTGTCCTTTTTCTAGATTTTGCAGAAGCAGGCTTCTTCAACTTGCTATCTCCTGCACTATGCATATCGGACCATTGTTGACGCAATACGCCCAATTGATCACGTAACTTAGCCGCGGTTTCAAATTCAAGCTGCTTGGCGGCGGCCTTCATTTGACGATCTAGCTCTTCAATCTTATTGTACAATTCTTCCGGTGTTATATCTGCCACCTTAGGTGCTGATGTATCTTGAACATATGGTTCGTGTCCATGGTCCATGCCCTCTGAGGATATTTTTTGGTTTCCTTTTTTCGGTGAAAGTCCCTTTCCATCGGTAACCATATCTTCTTCGATTTTCGTTAATTCGATAAGCTCTTTTACATCTTTAGATACAGATTTAGGCGTAATATTATGTTCAATATTATAAGCTTCTTGCACGGCACGACGACGATCGGTTTCATCGATAGCCCGTTGCATCGAACCTGTCACACGATCTGCGTACATGATAACATGACCATTCACATTACGGGCCGCACGACCTATAGTTTGAATCATAGCCGTATCGGAGCGCAAGAAACCTTCCTTATCCGCATCTAAGATAGCAACCAAGGAAACCTCTGGCATATCGAGACCTTCACGAAGCAAGTTAATACCAACTAATACATCGAATACGCCAGCCCGCAAATCACGAATGATTTCAGCCCGCTCAATAGTAACAATATCGGAATGAAGGTAACGAACTCGTACGCCCATTTCCTTCAAGAATTCCGTTAAGTCCTCAGCCATCTTCTTCGTCAATGTCGTAACAAGAACCCGTTCATTCTTGGCAGCTCGTTTGTGAATTTCTCCAAGCAAGTCATCCATTTGCCCCTTAATAGGACGAATTTCTATAGATGGATCTAATAGGCCCGTAGGACGAATGATTTGCTCTGCAATATTCGTTTCTACTTCCATTTCGTATGGGCCAGGCGTTGCCGATACGTAAACAATTTGATTGATACGCTCTACGAATTCATCGAATTGAAGCGGTCTATTATCGAGAGCAGAAGGAAGACGGAAACCGTATTCTATAAGAGACTCTTTACGCGCACGATCACCATTGTACATAGCGCGAATTTGAGGCATCGTCACATGCGATTCGTCCACCATGATGAGAAAATCATCTGGGAAATAATCAATCAATGTAAACGGTGCTTCCCCAGCCTTGCGTTCAGACATATGACGGGAATAGTTTTCGATGCCCGAGCAATAGCCCATCTCCTGCATCATTTCTATATCGTACCGCGTACGCTGTTCTAAGCGCTGCGCCTCCAATAGACGGTCAGCAGCTTTTAACTTCGCCAACTGTTCATCTAGTTCGGCTTCAATACGCTCTACGGCAATATTCATCTTCTCTTTCGTCGTTACGTAGTGAGATGCTGGATAGACAGCTACGTGTTTACGTTCCGCAATAACTTCACCCGTCAAGGAATCTACCTCTACGAGACGGTCGATTTCATCACCAAAGAGCTCCACCCGAATGGCTCTTTCACTATAAGCGGCAGGAAAAATATCAATAGTATCCCCTTGTACACGGAAGGTGCCGCGAATAAAGTTCATATCATTCCTCGTATATTGAATATCTACGAGTTTAGATAAGATTTCATCGCGCGATTTCGTTTGACCCAAGCGCAAGGACAATACGAGATCAGAATAGTCCTCAGGGTCACCTAGGCCATAAATACAGCTAACAGAAGCAACGATAATGACATCGCGACGCTCAAAAAGACTCATCGTAGCACTATGTCGCAGTTTATCGATTTCATCATTAATAGATGCATCCTTCTCGATATATGTATCACTAGAAGGAATATAGGCCTCAGGTTGATAAAAATCGTAGTAAGATACGAAATATTCTACCGCATTATTAGGGAAAAAACTTTTAAATTCACTACATAATTGAGCCGCCAAGGTTTTATTATGAGCAATGATCAAGGTCGGCTTTTGAACTGCTTCAATAACCTTAGCCATTGTAAAGGTCTTACCAGTACCAGTGGCACCGAGCAAAACTTGGGCCCATTCACCGCGTTCAATACCTTCTGTTAAAGATTGAATCGCGGTAGGTTGGTCACCTGTAGGCGCAAAGGGCGCCTCTACTTTAAATGGTTGGCCCCCCTCGTAATTATATGTACTATGCTTCATTACTGTTCATCCTGATGTTTACGGATGGCTTTCATTTCTTCATCCGTCAAACGACGACCTGCATTTTCCGCTTGATTCAACGTATCCTCACCTTCTAACACTTCGATGAGCATAGCAATAGAAAAGCGATCTAATGTAGGCGTAGTCTTTTGGATTTCATCAGCCATCATCCAATCTGATTCAGTATAGTTATTAATACGATCTGTAATCTCTTCCCAGTTTGAAAGTAGCAATCTCGTAATGGGACGATATAGTTCAATTCCGAAGTACTCGATTAAGCTAACTATCTTATTCATATTTTCTAGGCTAACATTACATTCATTTTTTTTATTTTCAGATTCTACATATTCAAGTAAGAATTCCCGGTTATATTTATTTGTCACCTTGAATCATTCCTTTATTAAATAGTGCATTAGCAAATTCTTTTGCATTAAATGGACGCAAGTCATCCATACCTTCGCCAACGCCAATCCAGCGTACCGGTACGCCTAGTTCCTCTTTAATAGAGATAACTACGCCGCCTTTTGCCGTACCATCTAGTTTAGTTACTACAATACCATTTACTGGTACAGCTTGACCAAATAATTTAGCTTGGCTTACTGCATTTTGACCCGTAGTACCATCTAAAACGAGCAATGTTTGATGCGGCGCACCTTCTACGTGGTTATTCGCAACACGACCCATCTTTTTAAGCTCTTCCATAAGGTTAACCTTAGTATGTAGCCGACCAGCCGTATCTACGATAACAAGATCTGCATTACGAGCTTTCGCAGCTTCCATTGCATCATATACAACGGCAGCAGGATCTGCACCTTCTTTATGTTTAACAATTGGTACACCAACGCGATCAGCCCAAATGGATAATTGGTCAGCTGCAGCGGCACGGAATGTATCACCTGCAGCAATGATAACCTTTTTACCTTCTTTAGTATAATAGTTAGCCAATTTAGCGATTGTCGTTGTTTTACCAACACCATTTACACCAACTACAAGGATGACCTCAGGATGGTGCAAAGTAATTTCATCTTCTTGATCGATGAGCATTTCCGTGATGCGGTCTTCCATAAACGGCATTACATCGCCTGTATGATTGATGATACCTTCTGTTACACCACGACGAATTTCTTTCATCAAGTATTCTGTCGTCTTAGGGCCTAGATCACTAGTAAGCATAACTGCTTCTAAATCATCTAAGAAATCATCATCGATTTGCGCATAACCAATAACGATGCTTTCTACATTTTTTACAAAAGACTTACGAGTTTTCTCTAAACCGTCTTTAATTCTATCAAAGAATCCAAATGCCATTATGCTAGATCCTCCTTCACATCTTCAAATGCTACTGTTAATAATCGCGATACACCGCGTTCCACCATGGTTACCCCTTGAAGTACTTCGGCGGCTTCCATCGTCTTCTTACGGTGAGATACAACGATAAATTGTGTTTCTTTATTTATTCGATTTAAGTAAGAGCTAAATCGTTCAACATTAGCTTCATCAAGCGCCGCGTCAACTTCGTCAAGCACACAGAACGGAGCTGGACGATAATCAAGGAATGAGAACAATAAAGCGATAACCGTAAGAGCACGCTCGCCACCCGATAAGAGTGTCAATTGTTGACGCTTTTTCCCTGGTGGTTGAATGTAGAAGTCGATACCACCCGTCAAAATATTATCTGGATCAGTAAGTACAATTTGCGCAGTACCGCCACCAAACAATTGGCTGAATACTTCTTGGAATCTGCGGCCTACCACATCCAATACATCGTATAGCTGTGTACTCATCGCCTTATCCATTTCGGCAATAACCGCCTGTAATTGCGCCTTTGCCGTATCTAAATCAGCTAATTGTGTGCTTAAGAAATCATAGCGTTCTTTAGTCTCTTCGTATTCCTCAACGGCATTTGGATTGACTGGACCCAATTCGGCAATTTCGGCCATCAAACGAGCTTGCTCATCCTTCCAATCATTAACGGAGCCTTCAATGCGAAGGGCTTGAGCATCTTCCAAAGTAAAGCCTAGCTCTTGTAATTCTTCTACAAAGCGCTCACAGTCCATGCGATGACGTGTAATTTTACCTTCCATATCAACAAGGCGACCTTGCACCACTTTATAGCGTTGATTCAATTGGTCTTGCTCACTTAGAATAGATTCCATTTCTTCGCGACCTGTAGATGTTTTATCATAGGCTTCATCGCGAAGTGCACGTAATCGTTCAACCTCAGCCGTAGCAAAGGTCAACTCTTGTTCTGCCACTTCCTGAGCCTTAGGTATTTCCTTTTCATAGCGTTGTGTAGTACTAACTAACAAATTATGAAGTGGTGTTAAGCGCTCAATAATACTAGAAATAGACTGATTACGCTGTTCACGTTGTGTTTCCCGTTCCTGAATGGTATGTCGCAAGGTATCACAAGTAAGGCGAGCTTTCGTGAAAGCTTCATACGACTCTTGTTGTACCTTTTGCAACACGGTCAATCGATCCATCAACGCCCCTTGATTACCATCCACACCATGATCCTCTTGCAAGGAAGCCAATGCTGTTTCTTGCTCTTTCAAGTTAGCTGTTGTAGTAGCCAAATCAATATCGATTTGTACTAAACGCTGCTCTTCTTCATGGAGAACACGTTTTTTACGATCCAATTGATTTTGTATATTTTGTACCTTTGTTTCGCTAGCCACATAGAGTAAGTTCGTATGTTGATAGCTTTCATCAAGGGTAGCTCGTTCCTTTTCTGCCTCTTCAACCCGTTTTTCAAGGCGTTCTAAGTTAGCTGTTAAGGAGCGAATCTGTTCTTCAATTTGTACAAGTTCTTGTTCAAGACTAGCAGCCTCTTCCTTGCGGCTCAATACAGAAGCACGCTTGCGCTTTGTGGCACCACCGGTTAAAGAGCCGCCAGGTTGAAATTGTTCCCCCGTAAGAGTTACGATGCGCAATTGCTGATTGTATTTTTTCTGTAATCCAATGGCATCATCCATGGAAGATACTACCAAGGTGCGCCCCAATAAGTATTGGAAGATATGGGCGTACTTATTATCAAAGGAAATACAATCAACAGCAGTGCCTAATACACAGCCTTCATGTAAAGCCGGTGTATCATATGGTTTACCTTTAACAGAATCCATTGGCAAAAAGGTTACGCGACCACCTTGGATAGATTTCAAATAATTGACACCCTCCGCAGCAACGCGAGCTGTAGTAGTCACAACATGGTTAACACTTCCGCCTAAGGCCGTTTCTATAGCCGTAGTATATTTGTCCTCTACCGTAAAGAGATCGCCAACAGCACCAGTGATCTGTTCACGCCAAGAACCTTTACCATTGAGGATATTCTTTGTGCCTTCTAAGTAACCTTCGTGCTGTTCCTCCCACTGTGCTAAAAGTTCTAATCGACCTTTTGCACGTTGTTCTTGAGTGCGTAGCTTTTGTAATTCCTTACGCTCTTCACGCGCTTTCGTAGCCGCATCCTTAGCATCATCAACGAGGGCTTGTCGTTGAGCAGATAAGGCATTAAACTTTTGACCTAGCGCTTCAAATTCAGAACGAGCGGCTTGTAGTTCACTATCTACCTGTGCTATTTCAGATTCTAGAATAGCACATTGATTTCTACTTTCCACCTTTCGAGCTTCTAAGCTCCGAATACTAGCCTTAGCCGTTTCAATAGCACTCACAACTTCTAATTGACGTTGCTCAAAAGCCTCTCGATTGGATTGCAAGGATTGGAACTTAGCTTGTTCTGACCTTACATCTTCAACAGCCTTTTTGTAACTCGCTTCTAATTCTTCTAGATTAGACTCTTTTTCTACTAATTGAGCACTTTCATCTTGAATCAATTGATTTAAGATTCGCAATTGTTGCTCCTCGCCCTTTTGTGTAGCCTCTAGCTCGCTAATGCGCATAGACGTTTCATCTAATTCACGGCGCGCTGTTTTTAGTTGCTCTTCTAAAAGACGTAAGTGACCAGATAAGCGTTCTTCATCACGTTGCTTTTCAGTATATTGAGCCTCCCACAACTTAAGCTGTTCCTGCTCTTTTGACGAGGACGATTGCAATTCGTGACGACGAGCCTCTAATTTAGACAATTCAGTTTGAAGCTCAATTTCTTCATCTTTAAAGGCAATATTATCGTTTTCAAAACGTGTTAAAAGGCGATCAGAGGTCTTATAATTGTGAAAGCCTAATGCCCCATCATAATCGCGCTTTGCACGGCTTAAGGTCATATACTTTTTAGTCTTTTCCGCTTTTTCAGACAAAGGTCCTAGTTGCTCTTCAATGGTAGCCATTACGTCCCGTACGCGCTCCATATTACGGTCTGTACTAGCAATACGACGTAAAGCATCTTCTTTATTAATTTTAAAGCGAGAAATCCCAGCTACATCTTCAAAGATAAGACGACGTTCTTCAGGTTTAGAATTTAAAATAGCATCAATTCGGTTCTGTCCAATAATGGCCATGGAATCTTTACCAAGACCGGTATCTGCCAGTAAAAGATGTATGTCTTTTAAACGACAAGAGCGCTTATTGATGAGAAACTCACTTTCACCAGTACGATAGATACGGCGTGTTATAGCCACCTCTGCCATATCTAAATCTAATTGTTGATCACTATTGTCAAATACAAGAGTAACCTCAGCAGCGCTCATAGGTTTGCGCTTTTCCGTACCAGAGAAAATGATATCCTCTGCTTTTTGACCACGTAAATTACGAACATTGGATTCCCCTAAAACCCATTTCATGGCATCCGTAATATTACTTTTACCACTTCCGTTAGGACCAATAACGGCAGTCATTCCTGGTGAGAATTTTACAACCGTCTTATCTGCAAACGATTTAAAGCCCTTTAATTCCAACCGAAGTAATTGCATGACTGCCTCCTTTCTACTAACAACCCCAAATAATCATATCTTTTATTATAACACATATTGTAGGCCATCAATACAGCAACGAACAGTATTTCTCGTACTATCTTCATACCAATTAATGTTTAAATGAGGATATTTT
>CAMUQE010000041.1 GCA_947096075.1 Veillonella parvula
GAGTACAACATTAGAATACAAAATTAAAATGCAAAGGACCGCTATGGCGGTCCTTTTGTCATGTTGCTAACGTATCTATTATGTGAAAAGCGTATCTTTGAATACCCAAGAGGGGTATAAAATATGGTACAATTAAAGATAGTATAATTAAGATTAATATAATATCTGTTGGGGATATTCCTTAGCAGTGTGATATATGGAAAACTAGGAGGCCCTAATGGCAGAGGAAATCAAAGTACAAGAGACAATACAATCTGATTTTAGTGTTGTGGTTAACGACATTGCTGAAGAGTTATTGACGCGCCTCAATATGGATGATGATGGTTCTGTTATCGATATGTTCCAAACAGGCTCTTTTGATCCTTGGCAGTTATTCGTATTTTTTGGCGCTTTAGAAAAAGCTCTTATTGAGTTCAGAACGGATAAACGCAAGAAAACGGTTATCGTTCATGCACAACCTGAGGCTCTTATCGGCATAGGCCGCGTAGTGACACCTGTATCTACTATGCTTGAGCATGTATTGATGTCTCGTTTGAACGACATGAGCGAAGGCCGCTTGGAAACAGGCATGCTTACAGTATCTGCTGAAAGTATCGATTATGAAGGTGTAAACCTTAAAGGGCGTCACGTGGTTATCGTATGCGACCTTGTAGATGAAGATTCTAATTATCTCAAAGAATGCATTAAATTATGTAAAGAATTGAAAGCAAGCCACGTAGTGGCGGTGCCTCTCATGTTGTGGAACCCAGAATTGATCGATAATTTGACAGAGGAATCTATTAAGGCGGAATTATCTCATGAAAATCGTCCTCTCTCCTAGTAAGACAAAAACGATTGCCGATGTTGCTAGAAATGATGAGGCAGTACATCATGCAGTCCGAGACAGCCAATTTCAGCCGAACATCACGAAAAAGATTATAACTCATGTACAATCTCTTGATGTAGCAGCTCTTGGAAAGGCGCTAAAGCTAAAGGCTGATAAGGCACAGGCTGTCTTTGATTTTTACCAGGACTTTGAGGCTCATCCCGTAGGTCGCGCCTGTGAAAGTTACGATGGCATTGCTTTCAAATATTTGGACTGGTCGAACTTATCTGATGAAGCCAAGACCTTTGGTGAAAGCCATCTTGTTGTGATGTCCGCGTTGTACGGTGTCGTTGAACCTAATATGGGTGTGCGCGACTATCGACTCGATATGGTTGATAAGGTAGGCGTTAATTTATACGATACATGGCGTGAAGCAGTGGATGCATACTTTCACAAGGAAGATTGGATCCTAAACCTAGCATCTAAAGAATATGCAAAAATGGTGAACCATCCAAAGGTGGTAACCATTGAATTTTGGGAATTACGGGGCGACACGTTTAAGCAGATGAGTACGTCCTCCAAAATGAGTCGAGGTGTGATGGCTCACGAATGTTTAACACGACAAGTGAAACATGTGCGGGACTTGCCGCGCGAAATCAATGGATTTACCTGTGTCACTGACATTGAATCCATTACCATACCAAGCGAATCGATGACGATTCGTTATGAAAGGAAGTGATTGTTTGCAAGTGCAAGACATTCTTGCAAAAGACCTTGTCGGCGATGAATGGCTGACCGAGGCGGAACTAAGATTTCTCATGTCTGTAACTGATGAAGAACAGTTGCAGTTAATATATAAAAAGGCCTACGAAGTAAAGGCAAAATACGTAAAGCCTGTAGCGTATTATCGTGGCCTCATCGAGTTCTCGAACCGATGCATTAAGAATTGTAATTACTGCGGTATCCGCCGAGAAAACGATAAGGCGGAACGCTTTGATATGAATCGCGAAGACATCATCAAGATGGCGCAGTGGGCATATGACCATGAATATGGTTCCATTACACTCCAATCTGGTGAACGCTGTGATGATGCCTTTGTAGATTATGTTGTGGATTTAATTCGCGACATTAAAGCCATTGGTGATGGTTCTCTTGGCATAACGATGTGTGTAGGAGAACAAAGCGAAGAGGCGTACCGCCGCATGCGTGAAGCCGGTGCGAGTCGTTATTTATTACGCATTGAAACAACTAATACAGATTTATACCATAAAATTCATCCTCGTGATGAATTGCACTCCTTTGAGACGCGCGTAGAATGTTTACGTCGTTTGCGCCGCGTAGGCTTTCAAGTTGGCACAGGCGTTATGATTGGCCTACCTGGTCAAACTGAGGAAGATCTTGTGAACGATATCTTGTTCTATCGCGACATGGATATCGACATGATCGGCATGGGGCCTTATGTGGTGCATCACGATACGCCTCTAGGTCAAGAAGCATTGGCGATGGGTATCGATGACGAAGCAGGTAAATTGCGTCGTGTTCAACTGGGGCTCAAGATGATTGCGTTGACTCGTTTATTCTTGAAAGACGTAAATATCGCAGCTACTACTGCATTACAAGCGCTCGATAAGCTAGGCCGTGAAAAAGGTTTAGCCGCAGGGGCGAATATCCTTATGCCTATCATCACCATTCCTGAACACCGTGCAAAATATTTGCTATATGATAACAAGCCATGCGTAGACGACAATGCAGAACAATGTAAAGACTGCTTGACGCGACGCGTAATGTCCATCGGTGATACCGTGGGTTGGAAACAAAATGGGGACTCTAAACACTACGGCAAACGGACGGGAGAATTTTAGTATTATTATATAATCCTCTTTTTGGAGAAATTTTTCTCAGAAAAAGAGGATTTTTCTATTGTAGTGTCGAAGTGTATTAGCAAAAGCCGTAATTTGCCAGTAAGGAGGCGATTCCAATGAAAGAGTACAGTAGTGATAAAATTAGAAACGTTGCTGTTGTTTCCCACGATGGTGCGGGTAAAACAGCTCTTGTTGAATCCTTGTTGTTAACTTCTGGTGCGGTTGATTTCGTAGGTAAAGGTCAAGATAATAAACATATTATGGACTTTGAACCGGAAGAAATTAAACGTAATGTGACTATTCAATTGGGCATGGCGCCATGTGAGTGGCATGACCATAAGGTTAACTTCATAGACACTCCAGGCTATAATGAATTCCATGGCGAAGTTCGTGCCGCTTTGCGTGCCTGTGATGGCATGTTGATGGTGCTATCCTCCACATCTGGTGTAGAAACTGACACAGTTCGCGCATGGGATTATGCAGTTGAATTACAAATGCCTCGCATGGCATTTATCAATAAAATGGATGTCGATGGTGCTGATTTCTTCGGTACTATTGAAAGAATGCGGGAATTATTTGGCAAAGGTATCATGCCGTTGCAAATTCCTATCGGTGAAGGCGCCGATTTTGAAGGCGTTGTAGACGTAGCAAAAATGACTGCGTTTACTTATAAGGACGGCCAACCAACAGAGGTCGCTGTACCAGCTCACCTTATCGAAAAGGCTCAAGAAATTCGGGAAATGACCGTAGAAGCCGCGGCTGAAGGTAGCGATGAGTTGTTGGAAAAATATTTAGGAGGCGAAGAATTATCCTTAGAGGAAATTCGCCAAGGCTTGCGTGAAGGGATGATTAGTGGCCGTGTGTGCCCAATCATGTGTGGCAGTGCCACATCTCGTATTGGCTTAGATCAAGTATTGGATCGTATGATCCGTTACATGCCGGATGCAACTAAAAAAGTGATGACCGCAACTGATGCGGAAACCGGCGAACAATGTGTTGTACATGTAGATAAACCATTAACTGCATTCGTATTTAAAACATTGTTAGACCCATTCGCAGGCAAACAAAGCTTTGTACGTATCTTCTCTGGTGAACTGAAAGAAGGGGATCGTCTCTTTGATGTGAACCAAGGTGTAGAAGAAAAATGGGGCAAGATGGTTACCCTTATTGGGAAGCAACAAATCCCTGTATCCGCTGCTAAAGCTGGCGATATCGTAGTGATACCGAAATTGGCCAATGCTAAGACCGGCGATACATTAACGGCTCCTGACTTTAAAGTGACATACGATGCTATTCGTTTCCCTCAACCTTTATATACAGTGGCTATGGAGCCAGTAAAAAAAGGTGAGGAGGAAAAATTAGCGAGTGCTGTTCTTAAAGTGGCGGAAGAAGATCCTACTTGCGTAGTAGTGAAAAATGCTGAAGCTCGCCAATTACAAATTGATTGTATGGGCGAGGTACATCTTGAGCATATCCTCAACAAAATGGACCGTAAATACGGCGTACAAGCTAAACTTGTGACTCCATATATTCCGTACCGCGAAACTATCAAAGGCTCTGCTGAAACCGAGTCTAAATATAAGAAACAAAGTGGCGGTCATGGTCAATATGGTCACGTTAAGATTCAAGTGGATCCATTATATGATGGTAGCGAATTTGCATTCGTAGACAAAATTTTTGGTGGTGCTGTACCTAAACAATACATACCAGCAGTGGAAAAGGGTGCCAAAGAAACCCTAGATAAAGGCCTAATTGCAGGATATCCTATGATTGGCGTGCAAGTGACACTCTTGGATGGATCTTACCACAGCGTAGACTCCTCAGAGTTAGCATTTAAAGTAGCTACGTCACAGGCTATCAAGGATGTGATCCCTAAGGCGAAACCAGTCCTATTAGAACCAATCTATGAAGTTAACGTGTTTGCACCAGATGCTTTCATGGGCGATATCATGGGTGATTTGAATAGTCGTCGAGGTCGTGTATTGGGCATGGAACAAAGTGAAAGAACAGGTATTTCTGTTGTTAAAGCACAAGTACCATTGGCTGAAATAGCCGATTATGTGACTGCATTGCGCTCTATCACACAAGGACAAGGTGTATTTAACCGTCAGTTCTATACATATGAAGAGGTTCCACATAAGCAAGCGGAAGAAATTATCGCTGCTCATAAAACTCAAGAATAAAGTAATGGCCACATGCTGTATTTAATACAGTTTGAATCTTTACAACTGAATAGACAATTGCATACTGTAACAATTTCATAGTGTAATAATTTCATAGTGTAATAATTGACGAAAGTCATAAATTTGAATAGTATTTTACTGAAGCCCTCCATATATGTAGCGTATGGAGGGCTTTTACATAAGAGAATAGCTAGTTCTTTATGTATATATGTGCTAACATAAAAGGTAATATAAAAGGTAATATAATAGTTTCCATGTGGTGACCATATCCATAGATATTGTGAAAGGATTGCATATGTTTTTCTCAAGCATTACCGCAGATTATACAAAAATGGGTTATCCTAAAGCCATTGTGCGCGCTTTAGATTTCTTGAAACATACAGATTTGAAAGCTTTGCCTGGAGGGCGTCATGCCATTGAGGGCGACATGATGTACGCTAACGTAGACGATGTAGAAACAAAACCATTTGAAGCTACAAAACCGGAATCGCATCGTAATTATGTAGATATTCAATTTATGGTGAGCGGCGAGGAAAATATGGGCTTTTTCGTAGATAAAGGTTTCATTAAACCTGTGGAGTCCTATCCGGATCGAGATTGCTATTTCTATCCTAATGAAGCTGTTGATGAAGGGCAAATCCATTGTCCAGAAGGGTACTACACTGTATTCTTCCCGTCTGATGTTCATCGGCCCTTGCTTGCTGTAAACGATAAACCTATCAAAATCCGTAAAGTGGTTGTGAAAGTACACGTGTCCTTGCTCGGTGAGTAGTATGAAACAATATGAAGTTATTGGTGTTATTATAACCCTATTGGGGGCTGTTTTATGGGGTGTATCAGGTGCATCCGTACAGTTCTTAAGCAATTTCAGAAATATGAATTTGGAATGGCTAGTAACTATGCGATTGATTACAGCAGGTTTACTAACTGTTATTTATGCATGGTTTAGATTTGGAAATTCTATCTTTAATGTATTTCATAGTGTAAAGGATACGCTAGGACTCATTGTTTTTGGCATATTTGGCATGGCCTTATGTCAATATACATACTTCAGATCCATTGCTTTAGCGGGAGCTGGCATTGCAACGGTATTACAATATCTGGCGCCATCTATGATTATTATTTATCTGCTGGTTCGCTATGGTAAACGACCATCCAAGGGCGAGATGGTTTCTGTTATACTTGCTTTAGTGGGGACCATTTGTTTGATGGGCAATGATGATGGCCTTTCTATTGAAAGCTTCCCTCTAATGGTTCTCGTATGGGGCCTTTTATCTGCTGTCGGTGTAGCCATATATAGCATTTCTCCTGTTGATTTACTCTATAAATATGGTACATTACCTATTGTAGGCTTCGGGATGCTCATTAGCGGTATTGTAGCCACTATATTATTTCATCAACCGAACTCATATGCAGTGTGGGACGTATGGACTGTTATTGGTTGTTTCAATGTCATATTTCTCGGGACGATAGTATCTTTCAATGCCTATTTAGAAGGGGTTAAACGAATTGGGGCCGTACCAGGATCTATTTTGTCATCTATTGAACCTATTTCGGCGGCTTTCTTTGGGTGGGCTTTTTTAGGAAATGAATTTAGTCTATTAGGACTAATTGGTATGGCTATGATTATTGCTACCGTTGTTATCATCGCTTGGGATAGACAACGAACTATTAAACGAGAAGTACTGGCAAAACTGAATAAAACAATATTAGAATAAATCGATAAGAACACATATATCACAGAAATCATTTCGTGGTATATGTGTTTTTTGTTATAACATAAAGTATATTTTAGATACTGTATACATGCGCTATTTAGTTGACTATTTACATATTAATTCATATAGTAAATGTATACGTGATTATTAGTTTGTTAAGGAGGTATTTATGTCTGTAAAAGATTTTGTGCAACAACGACGCGATGTGTTAATCGCTATGCGTCGCGACTTTCATATGTACCCTGAGCCTGCTTGGCTTGAGTACCGTTCTGCTGCGAAAGTGGCGGATACGCTTATTTCTTTGGGCTATGATGTGGCGTTAGGCGCCGATGTACTCGATTTAGATTCTCGTATGGGGTTACCTAGTGATGAGGTTATGAAAGCCGCTATGGATCGCGCCATCGAAGAAGGTGCTAATCCTGAACTTGTAGAAAAGATGGGCTACGGTAAAACGGCCATCGTCGCAACTATGAAGTTCGGTGGCGAGGGTCCCGTAGTAGCGTTTCGTGTAGACATGGATTCCAATGATGTCATTGAAGCTAAAGAGGATAACCATGTACCCGCAAAGGGAGGCTTTCGTTCTTGTCACGATAAGGCGATGCACGCTTGCGGTCATGATGCACATATGACGATGGGGCTAGGCCTAGCTGAATATTTGGCTGCGCACAAGGATGAATTCAAAGGAACTATTAAACTCATTTTCCAACCTGCAGAGGAAGGCGTGCGCGGTGCTAAAGCGATGGCGGAAGCGGGCGTTGTGGATGATGTAGATTTGATGTTCGGCA
The DNA here is from genome assembly GCA_947096075.1 of Veillonella parvula. GTDB lineage: Bacteria > Bacillota > Negativicutes > Veillonellales > Veillonellaceae > Veillonella > Veillonella parvula_C. Next base: position 7,354 of record CAMUQE010000041.1, read on the forward strand.
TGCATATTGGGTTTAATGAAAATCTATCCAATTGTTTTGCGTGTAGCGATCATGGCTTCTTAGCGACAACAAAACTTGATGCGGTGTTCCACGGCTATTCTGCTCATGCTGGTGGTTCCCCAGAAAAAGCACAAAATGCAATGCTCGCAGGTTGTACAGCGGTTCTTAACTTACAAGCCATCGCTCGTCATAGTCAAGGCGCCTCTCGCATGAATGTAGGTGTTTTTGAAAGCGGTACAGGCCGCAATGTGACGCCTGATGTGGCAGTTCTTAAACTAGAAACTCGTGGTGCCACTACAGAAATCAATGACTACATGATTGAACGAGCAAAGACTATTATTAAAAGTGCTGCAGAAATGCACGATTGTACCTTTGAAATTACAAAACAAGGAGAAACTCCTGCAGGTCGCATCAGCGATGATTTAGCTCGTGAGGTGCAAGCTATCGTGGAGCCACTTGGTATTTTTAAAGAGGTTCCATTTGATTACAGCGGTGGCGGTAGTGAAGATTGTGCGTACTTCTTGAACCGTGTCATTGATCGCGGCGGTAGAGCGACCTACATGGTAGTAGGTTCTGCTATTAAAGCGCCACATCACAATCCGCTCTTTGATATTGATGAAGAAGATATGTTAAACGGTATCATAGCATTAGGGACAATTGCTGCTCACTATTTAAAATAAGGCTTACTGACTAGCCACCATATAGTTTGTCGGTAAATGATGTAGTAGATTGTGAGGTGTTATATGATTCAACGAGAGCGATTAGTTAAAGATTTTGATGCTATGGCCCAATTGACAGCACCTGGTGAGGGCATTAATCGCCTTGCTTTCACCGATGCAGACTGGGAGGGGCGTCAATATATTATAGATCGCATGATTGATGCGGGTTTATCCGTTGAAATAGACGATTTTGGCAATGTCATTGGCTATAAGATTGGTAAGAAACCAGATTTACCAGTTGTCATGGTAGGATCTCATACAGATAGCGTACCCAATGGAGGCAATTACGATGGTGTGGTGGGCGTGTTATCTGCCATTGAAGTAATTCGTAGCATCACTGACGATGGTTATGAACATGACCATACCATCGCTGTCGTATCCTTCATGTGCGAAGAGTCCGGTCGCTTTGGGGATGCTACACTAGGTAGTAAGGCCATGCGTGGTGAATTAAGATTACAAGACTTACACCGATTGGTAGATAAACAAGGAATTTCCTTATACGAAGCATTGAAAGGTCGCAACTTAAATCCCGATGGGATTGAAGCAATGGAATATAAACGATCTGTAAAGTCTTTCACAGAAATTCATATAGAACAAGGAAAGGTACTGGAGCACGAACAGAAAACGATTGGCATTGTGACTGGTATTGCAGCGCCAGAGCGATTCTATGTGACCATTCGGGGCAATGCCGATCATAGTGGCGCTACACCGATGAACTTGCGTCATGATGCCCTATGTGGAGCCTCAAAAATCATCCTCGGCATCGAGGAGATTGCATCCATGCAAGAGGAACCACCCGTGGTGGGAACTGTCGGTGTTGTGGAGGTTACGCCAGGGGCGATGAATGTCATTCCTGGAGCTGTGAAACTAGGTGTAGATATTCGCAGCATATCTAAGGTAGCTCGCAATTCTGTAGTCACTCTTGTTAAGGAATTTATCGATATTACTGCAGAAAAACGAGGATTATCTTATACGATTGAGCCTATTGCACAAGACCATCCAGTGGAGATGCACCCTTCGATGATTCGAGAAATCGAAGAGGCTGTTAAGTCTGTAGGTGTAGAATATATGACTATGCCGAGCGGTGCCGGTCATGACGCGATGCATTGGGCGGAGGCAGTTTCTACGGGAATGATTTTTATTCCATGTCGTGATGGCATCAGTCATAATCCTGCAGAATTTGCTGAAATGGATGATATCGTAACGGGTGCAGAGGTGCTTGATAAGGTGCTTAGAAAACTTAGCTTGGAAGAAACGAAGCTTGTTTAATATACTTTTTTCTATATAGATAAGTAGTTATATAGATATATGATTATACTGTATATATTTGAGTGATTATTTTTATTATAGTTAGGCCTCTTAGGTGTAAGACATAGATAGGACTATTGTATTTAGTGTTGTTAGTTGTGTATTGGATGTAAAGTGTTTATAGAGGGGATATAGCTATCTTGCATCATATATACACGGATAGGAGAGTTATGGTTATTACAGGTATTGTTATCGTAGTAGCAACGTTTATCGCTATTATTAAACAGTTTGAAACGCGGCTCGTATTATTATTATCAGGCTTATTGATGTGCTTTATTGGGGGCAACCTTGGAGCTGGTACGACAGCCTTTGTAAAAGAACTTACAAATCCAGGTCTTGTACCGACTATCTGTACGGTACTTGGCTTTAGCTACGTTATGGAATATACAAAATGTACGGAGCATATGGTGTATTTCATTTCCGCAGGGCTTAAAAAAATGACTAAAATCATCATCCCTGGTGCCGTTATTATTACATTCTTAATTAATATTGCATTGCCAACAGCGGCAGGTTGTGCCGCTGCCGTAGGTGCGCTATTGATTCCGGCTTTAATTCGTTCTGGTGTGCACCCAGCGATGGCTGGTTCTGCTATCTTCTTAGGTACATGGGGGAGTTCCTTGAGCCCAGGCCTTATGTTCAACCCTCAAGTGGCACAACTGGCGGGGGTAGACGTAATGACAGTTATTGCTAGCTTCTCCATGCAAGCCATTATCGGTATCGTAGTGGCTGCTATTTTGCTCAATATTGTGGCCATTGTTAAGAAGGAACATACAGGATATGTAATGATAAACAACACTGTAAAGGAAGGCAAAGAGTTCAAAGTAAATTATTTCTATGCAATCATTCCAATTATTCCTCTTGTATTACTTGTATTAGGTAGTAAACAAGTAGCGGTGATTCCAGAAGTTTCCGTTCCCGTTTCCATGCTCATCGGTACAGCGATTGGTATCGTTGCAGTTCGTCCTAATGTGACAGAAGCGGTTAAGAAGTTCTTCCGCGGTACTGGTGACGGTATGTGTGATGTCGTTGGCCTTATGGCGGCAGCAGCATGCTTTACAGCAGGGATGCAACTCATCGGGCTTACAAGTGCCCTTATTGATGGAATGAAGAACTCTCAACAAATCGCCCAAATCGGGGCAGCCTTTGGTCCGTTCTTATTGGCTGTTATCTCTGGTTCTGGTAATGCAGCAGCTCTTGCCTTTAACGGTGCTGTAACCCCTCATGCAGCAGACTTTGGTTATGGTATTATGCAACTTGGATCCATGGCTCAAATCGGTGCTGGTATCGGTCGTAGTATGAGCCCAGTAGCTGGGGCAGGTATCATCATTGCAGGGCTTGCAGGTATCAGCCCTATGGAAATGGCAAAACGCAATGCCGTGCCTTGTATTATTGCGACTGTAGTCATCATGCTATTGTTATTATAGTCTTCAACTAGTTATATATTTGAAAGTATAGTTATTATAGTGAGTTCAATATGATCGTTATATTGAAATTATAATTATATCAACACTACAATTATATTAATATCATAATTACACAGAGTAAAAACCCTTCTGTATACTGATTAGATATGTTATATTCGTGAGAATATAATCTTAACAATCAGCTATAGAAGGGTTTTCTTTTATGTATCGTTATTATTTGAGTTTTAAGCCAATCCAGAGAGCAGAGATTATAAATAAGCAGCCACTTGCCCAGAATAAGGTTGTAAAACCTAACCATGCCATTAGGCTTGCACCACCGACGGCGCCTAAGAAGTAACCAAGAAATAAACATGATTGGTTGTAGGAGAATACTTGTCCCGTAAATTCTCGAGGTGTTTTTGAAGAAAGGTAGGTATTTAATGCCGGTAACATACCACCTAGGCCGAAGCCTTGTAAAAATCGAATGAGTGTTAATTGGTAAACATCAGTAACATAAGCTTGAGGGATGTTGAATAAGCCTACATAGATAAGAGATACGACTAATACCTTGCGAGGACCAATTTTATCAACTAATTTACCGAGAGGTGAACTACTTATCAATTGAGCAATGCCCATAGCAGAGAACACAGCGCCGGAAATGAATGCTAGATTTTCTGTGTTACTCGGAACAATACCTTTAATATATACGGAGATAACAGGTTGTAAGGACATGATGCATATAGCATAGATAAAGGATGCAATACACAATGCTACAATACTATTAAATTCAGGAATTTGTTCTTTTAGTTTGCTAATAGAAAGTTTTTCAACATTAGGCTTCGGTACATAATTTTCATGGATAAAAATAGTAGCTAGCAAACCCGCGAAACCCATGAGAATACCAACTAAAATAAAGCCATTACGAATACCTATAGTATCTGCAATATATCCACCTAGTAAAGGTCCAATTAGAGAGCCTGCTAGATTCGCAGATGCTAATAAACCTAAAGCCCATCCAGTGCGATCAATAGGCGTTTCAGAGGCTATAAGTGTAATAGTTGCACTATAAAAGCCACTAACAAGGCCTTGAATGAGACGTATGAGAACAACTCCTTCTGGTATTGTCTGAAAGGCGATTAATAGATTACATAAGGCCATACCAAAACTTGAACGGATTAATGTAATTTTCCGACCTTTTTTATCTGCTATACGCCCCCAAAAGGGTGCCACTAAACATACGATTAAATAGGTTGCGCCGGTTGCTAAACCTGACCAGAGAGACATAGCCGATGGCGTTTGAACTCCTAAATCATGAAAATATAGAGGGAGAATAGGTGCTAATTGGCTCACCCCAAAGGATGTACAGAATACACATATTAAACTGATATATACCGTACGTTTCCACGTTTCCAAAGTATCTCTCCTTCACTAGTCTTAGTACAATTTATAGTACCAGAAAAATAGTAATTCTATATCTTTTTGACTTCATCCCCAATATTAAGTCAGGAAGTTTGTCGTTTGCACTGGTATCTTGAATCCAGTAGTTGATGGATAAAATAAAACTTAGGCTCTCTTTTCCACAAAATAATCAGTGGGAACTGATAACATATGTAATTTCAGTATACTATTAGTGTTTAAAGGAAAACAATATAAATATTCTGGACTCATAGTGTTGATATTTTAATATACATATATTTATATTAGAATAAAGTAGATTAAAATTTGTTTTGAGCGTATAGAGAGAATTATTTTAATGTGGTTAGATAATGAACTTTCACTATTTAAACAAAATATAGAAATATTGCGAGTGAATCAACGCATAGGCCGATTTGCATATTTATGGGGCGTGCTTGGTTTAATGGTTAGTAAATTTTTAGCCTATTTTATATTTGTTCTATTGGGAGCGCTTATTCAAGGTAGTTCACTGCAAGATAGTCAGTATTTGGCTTATATTTATTTGGGATGTCTACAGATTATACATGTAATTGCAACTATTTTTATACTTAAACGTAGACTAAATGACTGTGGTTCATCCTTGTGGTATATGATCTTAGTTCCTATAGCATACCTAAGTTTATGGGTGTATTGGGGGATGAGTTTCACTTGGAAATCTATATCTGAAACCTTTATAAATACAAACTTTTATTGGGACGGATTCCTCTGGCAGTATTTTGTCTTGGCTTGTTTCGGGTTGCCTCTTAGTGTGCCAGATTCTAATGAGTATGGCTTAGACGAAGGACGGGATAGATATAATAACTATATTATTGCCTACGATAGAAGCTCCACCGTTAGTGAAGATAAAGATGTTAGTACATTCGACTATGTGTGTGGTTGTATATGGGATGTTTTATTTGCTAAGCTCTTTGATATTAAAGGAAGATCTTCCATATCAGCCTTTGGGATTGGTCTTGTAGGAACTCGTCTTTTCATGGATGTCATTTTGTATCTGGCTATATCCGTAGTGTCGTTAATTGTTCAAGTTGGTATCCCTCTTTATATACCACGTTGGGGTTTTATGTATATTCAAATATGGCCAGCTATAGCAATGATTACATTAGGTATACGTAGACTTCACGATTCTCTATTAAGCGGGTTATGGATTATTGGCATTTTTATTCCGTATATCAATATCTTTGTCAGTTATCATCTTTTGTTTAAAAAATCTTGGCATATAGATAATTAAATAGATTTTCTTAGTCGTGTTGGTTGTTAATGAAGGAATAGGAGATTTATATTTAAGAAGTATAATATTTTTAAAT
>CAMUQE010000042.1 GCA_947096075.1 Veillonella parvula
TCCGCTCCTTTCTTTTACGTAAAAAGGTAGTAAGTTCTAAGAACTTACTACCTCTTCTATTTCTATATAGGTATATGGCTATACCCCATAACCAATTTGATATACGATAATAATTTACTGTATTATCTATAACTATATCACTATTGTGTAGCTTTATTTCAAAACTACATTCGTAGCCCCTGCACCACCTTCGTCATAGCCTGCCGTTTCAAAATGAGCTACATGAGGTAAGGTACGCAAATATTGATGTACACCTTCTCGTAATGCGCCAGTCCCCTTACCGTGAATAATGCGCACTTGATTAACACCACCAAGTAAAGCTTGGTCAATAAATCTACCAACAGAAACTGTCGCTTCATCTACCGTTTGTCCAAGAATATTGATTTCAGTACGAACCTCTTTTTGGCGTTGTACAGCAGAGCCACCCATACGTTTTCTAGTCTTAGGCATAGCTGCCTTTTGTTCACGTGCCAGTTTATTACCTTCTTCTCGTGTAGTAGATTGTAATTCGCTAACCTTAACGGTAGCAGTTAAGCCATTAATGTCTACATTTACACGATTACCTTTCATAGATAATACGGTACCTAAAGAACGCAAGGTCGTTACGAATACAACTTGACCAACCTTAACTTCATCCGCAGTTAAGGTCTTACGATCATCATCGACTGGTGCATCTGGCACATGAACACTAGAGATGCCTTTACGCGCTGCATTAATAGCAGATTGACGCTTATCCTTATTCGTTTCAGAGAATTGTGCTTTCAATTGCTTGATAATCGCTTCCCCTTCGACGCGTAAGCTACGTTTCATAGATTCTGCATCAGATTGAGCTTTGGCTAAGATTTGTTTACGCTTTTCGTTAAACTGTTTCTTTTCCTTCTCTAATTGACCACGCATGCGACGTGTTTCATCAAGCTCTTTCTTTAAGGCTCTTTCCCGTTCAGATGCCTTACGAAGTTGCTCATTCAAATCTGAAAGAACTTCTTCCATTTCATGGCTACCAAATTGAGATTTATACTCTGCAGCGCGCGTTACGATATCTTTTGGCAAACCTAAGCGGGCCGCAATGCTCAATGCATGGCTACTACCTGCTACACCAATATGAAGTCGATATGTTGGTTTTAAGGTGCGCTCATCAAACTCTACATGGCCGTTTTCGATTCCTTCTGTATGGTATGCATAGTTTTTAAGCTCATTATAATGGGTACTTACCATCATAAGGGCACCTTTTTTACGGAAGAACTCAAGGATAGATACAGCAAGTGCACTACCTTCCTCTGGATCTGTACCAGATCCAAGCTCATCCAGCAATACCAAGTCATTTGGGCCACAATGTTTAATAATGGAAATAACTTGTGTCATATGAGCAGAGAACGTACTAAGACTAGCCTCAATACTTTGTTCATCCCCAATATCGGCAAAGATATTTTGGAATATAGGCAATATTGAGCCGTGGTCTGCAGGGATAAATAGACCACATTGGTTCATTAAACTCAATAACCCTAATGTTTTAAGGGAGACTGTTTTACCGCCTGTATTAGAACCAGTAATCAATAAAATACGGTACGATGTACCTAATTGAATATTTGTAGGCACTACCACATTCGGTGGGATTAATGGGTGCCGAGCTCTCATGAGATTGACAGTTCTATCAGTACTCAAGATGGCCGGTACACCCTTATAAGAAATAGCAAGGCTCGCCTTACCATATACAAATTCGATATGGGATACCTTTTCACAAGCATCCATCAAATCATTACTATGTTGTTTTACAAGGGCTGATAACTCACGGTAAATACGCAATACCTCTTGCTCTTCACCAATCAAAGCCTCTTGTAATTCATTATTTAGATTCACCAAACGCATCGGTTCAATGTAAAGTGTTTGACCCGTTGCAGAACGGTCGTGAATAAGGCCATCAAAGTATTGGCGATACTCTTGTTTTACAGGAATTACGTAACGATTATTACGCTGCGTAATGATGGTTTCTTGGAAATACTTTTGATTATCTTTATCATGCAGGATAGCTTGAATATCATTTTTAATCTTTTCACGAGTTTTAATAATCGTATTTCTAAGGCTCGCCAATTTAGGAGACGCTGTATCAAGCAATTCCCCCTTTTCATCAAAGACGCGTTTAAAACGGTTTTCAATGCGATCTGTATTCGGCATATCCTGTACCCATAGGGATAGCAATGGATAATCCATATATTTCGTTCTAAAGAACTTTGTCATGCGCTTATAAGCACCAATGGTCAAATAAATATCCCACAATGCTTCACGAGTAAGGACAAAGTCTTTTCGACTCTTTTTACAGGATTCACGAATATCTCGTGTACCACCTAACGGTTGTTCTACCTCTGTTTGTAGTGAACGCATAGCCTCTGCTGTTTCATCAAGATTCTCTTGAATTTGTTTTGCATCGATCATTGGCTCAATATTCATAGCCAATTCTTTAGCAATGGTAGAACTACAATGCTGTTGTAATTGTTCTTTTATATGGTGAAAGTCTAATACATCTTCGTTAAACAATGTACTACCTCTTTTATAAAATACCTCTAAAATAGTGGCCCCTTGTAATAGGCGTATCATCCTTGCCTACGCTTTTAGGAGGAGCCTCTTTTGTTCCATTTTGAATAGATACATAATCTGCTACAATGTTACGCAATCGATGTGGATCCATATGACGCCCATCGATGCGCAAGATATGTAGACCTTTACGATATAACTCGGGCACGTAAGCACGCATATCCATTTCATGACTATTCATGATGTGCATGCGGCAATAAGGATCGGTACGCAATGGGAACACTTCCCCTTTACGGTCCTTCAATGCATAGTCCTCTGTTACACATGGCATAGGACAGTTTTCCTTTTTGCCAGTGCCCACAAAACTAGCGATGGCACAATACTCAGAAATCATCATTTCTGTATAACCGTGTACCATTACCTCTAATGGCAAATGAGCAGATTTTTGTAAGTTTACTAATTGTGCCAAGGTCAACTCTAAGGATGGAGCTATACTACTCATATTAAAATCTTGCCATACTTGTAGTGCAGAGCCATTGAATATGTTAAGACCTGTATCAGCTTCAATAGCACCTGAATATCCTAACTCACGAAGCCATAATAGAGCTTGTGGCATATGAATAGAAATGCTATCTGGTTTAGACTCAACTATGGCCTTAAGCGTATTCATGTACGCGTCTACCTCATCATCTTTAACGACGCGAGGCGTAGCAAATACACAAAGCACATTATGCTCTTTACAAAGTTTGACTACCTGCTCGTAGATGCTAATTTCATAAGGCTTACGTTGCAAACGGTCACCACCAAAGATAATCTTCTTAGCACCCCCTTCGATTGCTGCTTTTACACCATCGAGTTCATCAACGCGAGCACTCACCATAGGCTCTGTGTATTGAACCTTACTTTTAGCTACTAATGATGACATATTTCGGGGTTCTACAGCACGTTCTGCCCAAGCTGCTTCATGGTCTGTAAGCAACAAGTTTTCTAGCGCCTCTACAGCATCGCGACGCAATGCATTTAAAACACTAGCGGGCCACATGTACGGTCCATCAGGAATAGACATAGAGCCTAGTGTAAATAATGTATTCCCTAATCTACCTACTTGATCTCTAACCTTCTCTAATGTAGTCGGTTTATTGTTAGCATAAACAGGTTCAAACTCGTTAGATATAGTCACAGTACGACCATCATTCAATACAAAGGTTAGTTCTGTATAAGGTATTTCTCGTTCAGTATTAATAGATAGATAACCATGTACCTCTAATTTAGCGGTAAAGTCTTGTAGTCCCCGTTGCTTTTGAGCTTTAGGGCCTGATGCAAGGAATACTTGCCCCGCAGCAAAGCCTTCATCCGGTTTACCTACAATATGCTTTTCATCCACTAGAGACCAGTTCTGATCGATTTGATAGTACGTAATACTACCAGAACGTTGCATGACCTTTAAGAGTGATCCTTTTTCAATTGGTTCTGTTAGGAATAAATGAACTTGACCCTTTTTGACCTCTGCTTTGCCAATCAATTTCCCTTGATTATTTGGGGCCACCACGGTCATCATTGATTTTCCTACATGGTCTGTTAAATAATCCGTAGAAAATCCACGATTAAATCCAGAAGCTAATGCATCGGCATCAGTAGAATCTATATGAGCCGTATCTAAAATATGACGATAGGTTCCAATAACTTGACGCACGTAGGAAACCTTTTTCATACGCCCTTCTACCTTAAAGGACGTAACACCGGCCGCCACAAGTTCATTCATATATTCACTATAGTTAAGATCCTTTGGACTTAATAGATAGGCTTCGTGTTTTGGCAACAAGCTAGCACCTAAAGAATCCAATAGCTCATAAGGCAACCGACAAGGCTGTGCACAAGCACCACGGTTACCACTGCGACCACCGATGAAAGAACTCATTAAGCATTGACCAGAATAACATACACACAACGCACCGTGTACAAAGACTTCGATTTCAGCTGTACAGTTCTTGCAAATATGTTCAATTTCAGCGAGGCTCAATTCACGAGCTAAAACGACACGTGTAAAACCGAGACTTTCATAAAAACGAACCGCATCGAGCGTAGCTGCAGTCATTTGTGTACTGCCATGTAAGTGTAATTTAGGAGCCACTCGCTGCGCCAATTTAGCCACTGCTAAATCTTGAACGATGATAGCATCCACGCCGATGCGCTCTAAGTCCTTTAAATATGCCTCAAGAGCAGATAATTCGGAGTCACCTATGAGGATATTTACCGTTACATATACAGACACATCTAGAATATGGGCCAAGCGAATAGCCTCGGTTAATTCCTCAATTCCAAAGTTTGCTGCATGAGCTCGGGCATTAAAACCTTTGCCACCAAGATAAATGGCATCTGCTCCAGATTCTAAAGCGGCTATAAAGTTTTCCATCGTACCGGCAGGAGCCAATAATTCCATGGACAGTCCTTTCTACCTAACTAAAGGCATAACTATAGTACTAAAAGGGTTTACCATATGGTAAACCCTTTCAATATACTGCTTAAAATTAACGTAATTTGCAGTTAATTTCTGCTAATGCATCAATAATAGCTTGAATATTACCGTCAATATCCTCATCATTCAACGTACCTTCCATAGAGCGGAATTGTAAGTTGTATGCGAGACTGCGGTAACCTGCTTCGATATGTTCACCTTCATAAACATCAAAGATAGACGCACTTTCTAAATATTCTCCACCATGTTCTTTAATGATGGATAAAATTTCACCACTAGATACGGACACAGGTGCAACGATGGCAAGGTCACGGCTAGTGCCTGGGAATTTACTGAAGGATGTATAACGGAACGGTGGAATCGTTAAGGATAATACGGCTTCCAAATCGATTTCAAACATATATACTTTGCCAGGTAAGTCAAAGTTTTTGCTCACTTGTGGATGTAATTCACCATATTGAGCAATCATTTTACCATCAACTACGTATTGAGCACTCACACCTGGGTGAAAGTATGGCTCAGTGCCACGATTAACTTCATAGCTTGTAACGCCTAGTTCAGCTAACAACGCATCTACAATACCTTTTACATCATAGAAATCTGTAGTGCGTTCTGCTTGATTCCAACCAGCTTGGTTTGCTTTCCCCATCAAAATACCACAAGCCATAGGGCGTTCATGAGGTACTTCTGTTAAAGGTAAATCTTTTGGTTCATACACATTAGCCGTTTCAAATAACCAAAGATCCTTATTTTGTTGTGCAATATTGCGTTTTGCTGCTTCGATAACAGCCGGCACCAATGTAGTACGCATATAAGGGAATTCTTCGGAAATAGGGTTCAAGATTGGAATGGCTGTATAACGGCTATCCCCTTCAGGAAGCATCATATTGGAAAGACCATCTTTATGCATGAAGCTAAATGTAATGATTTGAGTCATACCCAATTTAGCCAAAGCATGTGTAACCTCTTTAATAAGAGCTTTCTTAGGTGTCATACCACCAGAGGACAATACGGCTACAGGAATTGTCGGAGTAATATTATCGTAGTTGTAAATACGAGCTATTTCTTCAGCGATATCAGGCATCACTGTTACATCACCGCGCCATGTTGGAACAAGGGCAGACAACTTGTCGCCGTCTTCGGTTACAACGAACTCAAGGGCTGTCAAAATACGAACCATTTCGTCTTTTTCAATGTTTGTACCCAAGTAATCATTGATTTGTGCTGCTGTGAAAGTAACTGTATGTTGTTCTACAGGATTTTTATATACATCGATAACGCCTACATCAACTTTACAAGTAGGGCAAATTTGTTGCAATAATTGCGCCGCTCTGTCGATAGCATAGGCGGTGTATTTATGATTTACACCACGTTCAAAACGGCCAGATGCTTCAGAGCGCATGCCAAGAGCTTTAGCAGTGCGTCGAATAGATGGACCATTAAATACAGCAGCTTCAAACATAACTGTGGTCGTTTCGTTTGTCACTTCACTATCAAAGCCACCCATGATACCTGCTACACCTACTGGACGTTCAGCATCAGCAATGATAAGCATGGAGTCATTCAATTCGCGTTCAGAACCATCAAGTGTAACAAGCACTTCACCATTTTTAGCACGTCTCGCCACTAATTTATGACCTTTTACATGATCATAATCATAGGCATGCATAGGTTGACCAAGTTCTAACATAACATAATTTGTTACGTCTACTACATTATTAATAGGACGAATGCCGCTATTACGTAAACGGTTTTGCATCCACAATGGGGATGGCTCAACCTTAACATCAGTTACTACGCGAGCTGTAAAACGCGTACAAAGGTCATCAGCTTCGATAGATACAGATGCTTTGCCTTCAATGGATTCTCCATTCTCGTTAACCATAATAACAGGGAATAAAGCTTTTTGATTTGTCATGACTCCAAATTCACGGGACAAACCAACCATTGAGAAGCAATCAGCTCTGTTAGCGGTGAGTTCAAATTCATATACTGTATCATTTAAGCCTAAAACATCTTTTACATCAAGACCAATTGGTGTTCCTTCAGGGAAAATGTAAATTCCTTGAGCTTCTTCTGGCAATACTAAGTCGCTAGAGATACCAAATTCTGCAACGGAACAGAACATGCCTTCAGAAACAACGCCACGCAATTTACCTTTTTTAATTTCTGTACCATCTGCTAAGCGAGATTTATGATACGCTACAGGCACGATTTGACCTACTGCAACATTTGTAGCAGCCGTTACGATTTGTTTTGTAACAGGTTCACCTTCTTCTGTAAGGCATTCAACTTGGCATACTTGTAATTTATCTGCATCTGGATGTTTTGTAATCTCAACAATTTTACCAGTATAAATTTTCTTAATGCCATTATCCATAGCAATGACATCTTCTACAGGAATACCAGCTTGTGTTAATTCATCGGCCAATTCTTGAGCAGGACGATTCATATCCACAGGCACGTATTCATTCATCCACTGTAAACTTGCTTTCATGAGTTCCTCCTAAAATTGTTCCAAGAATCGTACATCATCTTCAAAGAATAGACGTAAATCGTTAATGCCATATAAAAGCATAGCAATACGTTCTACGCCCATGCCAAAGGCGAAGCCTTTAACCTTTTCAGGATCGTACCCATTAATACGCAATACATCGGGATGAACCATACCGCAGCCCAAAATTTCAAGCCAACCTGTATGAGAACATACACGGCAACCTTCGCCACCACACATTACACAGGAAATATCTACCTCTGCAGATGGTTCTGTGAATGGGAAGAAGCTTGTACGGAAACGTACCTTTGTTTCATCACCGTACATGTGACGTAAGAAGGACTCTAATGTGCCTTTTAAGTCAGCAAATGTAATATGCTCATCGATGATGAGGCCTTCCACTTGATGGAATACAGGGGAATGAGTCGCATCATAGTCCCAACGGTAAACCTTACCAGGCGCAATCATACGGATTGGGCTATTAGGTTCATGACGTTGCATTGTACGAGCTTGTACTGGAGATGTATGCGTGCGCAATAAGAAGTTTTCTGTAATATAGAAGGAATCTTGCATATCACGTGCAGGATGATCTTTAGGCAAGTTTAAGCATTCAAAGTTATAGTAATCTTGCTCTACTTCTGGACCTTCTTCAACGGTATACCCCATTTTCATGAAGAAGTCTTCAATCATTTCATTAACCTTTGTTAATGGATGGATATGACCAGCTTTTTGTGCACGGCCAGGCAATGTAATATCGATGCGCTCTTTTTCTAAACGAGCATTTAACTCTGCAGTTTCCATACGAGCTTTAACTGTATCAATTTCAGCCTCTAACGCTTCACGAACAGCATTAACGAGGGCGCCAGCCTTCGGACGTTCTTCTGGAGATAATTTACCAAGACCTTTTAGTAAAGCCGTTACCTCGCCTTTTTTACCTAAATATTTAACACGTATATCTTGCAACGCTTGTTGATCAGCAGCGTCTTTGATGGCATCAAGGGCTTCTGCCTTAATACGTTGTAATTCTTGTTCCATTCAAGCATCCTCCTATTTGTAAAAGTCTAACTTATATTATACCAAATCAGGGTTGTCTTCTTCAATAAAACGCCATGGTAAATCAGGTAATGGCTTCTCTTCTAGTACAAAAAATGTACCCCGTGCCAAGTGAACAAGTTCACCTAATTCATTATAAATACGAGCGGTAGCAACCATAGTAGTTTTACCATTGTGCTCTACATTGGCTACACCACGCAATACAGCACCGCCTTTAACAGCTTTCACATAGTTACCATTAAGATCAATGGTGCTAACAGATTTTCCCAATGTAAAACAAGCAGTCCCCATCACACTATCTGCTAAGCCAATACATACGGCACCATGCAAATCCCCTCTAAAATTGCAGTAATCTGTTTCATTTGTTTGCAATGTCATTTCCGCATGACCTGGTTCCACTGCTGTAATCTCAGAATCTTTCACCCAAGAAAATGGGTTTTGATCTCGTAATTCGTTGAAATATTCTAACAATGTTGTAGCCATAAGGTTCTCCATTCTATATACATACCCATAGATTAACTAATCTAAATACTAAGTCTATTACATTACCTGTATGAAAATCTTTATAGTTATATGTCAAAATTCAATACAAACATATAAAAATGGTGCGTTACATCATACATATTGTATCATGCAACGCACCATATGCGAATAACTCTATCTAATTATATGGTATGTTCTTAAGAAAACACATTTATAAATTCAAAACTATTCATAATGCAATGCATCGATTGGATTGAGCTTAGCCGCTTTACGGGCTGGGTATATACCAAAAATCAAACCAATAGCCATGGAAAAGGCAAAGGACATTATGATTGTTGGAACAGATACAATTGTACTCATTCCAGATACCATTCCGATTACTTTTGAGGCTCCTATACCGAAAGCAATACCAATAAAGCCCCCCATCAAACTTATTACAACAGCTTCTATTAAGAATTGTGTAACAATTACGCTATACGTAGCCCCCAAAGCTTTACGCACGCCAATTTCTCGAGTCCGTTCCGTTACAGATACAAGCATGATGTTCATAATACCAATACCACCTACAACGAGTGAAATCGCAGCTACAGCCCCTAGGAATAACGTAAATGTTCCCGTCGTCTGAGCCACTGTTTCCATAATAGATTTCATATTTTGAATATTAAAATCATCCAAATTTGTATCTTTTATATTATGACGAACACGCAACAAATTCTCTATATCTGCCTGCAAACGGTCAATGCCCCCATCATCCTTAGCCACAACATACACCCTGCGAAGATAGTCAATGCCCTCTACGCGCTCCATTGATGTTGTATATGGAATTAACACCGTATCGTCTTGGTCATTACCCATGGTTCCGTTCCCTTTACTTTTGAGAACACCAATGACACGGAATGGAATATTTTTAACACGGATTTCCTTGCCTACAGGATCTTCATCAGCAAACAAATTTTTTACTACCGTTTGTCCCACAACCGCTACACGTTCTCGGTTCTGAACATTTTTATCGGAGAAAAATCGACCAGATGTCATAGTCCAATTATTTACGTCCTGAAAGTTAGAATTAACCCCCGCAACAGATGTAGTCCAGTTTTTATTTTGATAAATCACCACATAAGAGCCATTTGTCATAGGACTGGCGGCTTTTACACCTTCTAACTTAGCAATAGCTTCATAGTCAGATATTTTCAACGATTTCATGGACCCCTGCGAAGATCTAGCACCTGGCGTCCGCGGCGCCCCTGGCAGAACTACCAACAAGTTAGAGCCTAAGCTAGAAATAGAATTCTCAATATCTTGCTTCACCCCATTACCGATAGATACCAAGGCAATAACAGCTGCTACACCGATAATGATACCTAACATGGTCAAGAGGGAGCGCAATTTATTAGCAATCAAGGAAGCCCATGCCATTAGAAAACTTTCTTTATACATTAGGCACCTCCTTTATAGGAGTCATATTAGAATTGATCGAATCCTCTACGATTATCCCATCTTTCAAGACTACATTACGACTCGCGTACGTAGCAATATCCGGTTCATGTGTAACTAGAAGAATCGTACGGCCTTCATCATGAAGGCCTCGAAAGATGTTCATAACGTCAATGGTTGACTTGGAGTCAAGATTCCCTGTCGGTTCATCAGCCATGATAATAGCAGGATTATTTGCCAATGCACGAGCAATCGCCACGCGTTGACGTTGCCCACCAGACAACTCGGATGGCAAATGGTCCATACGCTCGCCCAAGCCGACAGACTGTAATAATTGAGTGGCCCGTTCAATGCGCATCTTTTTATTTACACCGGCATAAATCATAGGAAGCGCTACATTTTCTAGGGCTGTCAATTTTGTCAACAAATTAAAGCTTTGAAATACAAAACCTATCTGTTTGTTACGTACATACGCAAGTTCATCATCAGATAAGGTAGCAACCTCGTCTCCATTGAGTCGATAAGAACCAGTTGTAGGTCGGTCCAAACATCCGAGAATATTCATAAAGGTTGATTTACCAGATCCAGATGGCCCCATAATGGATACAAATTCACCCTTATTGACAACTAAATCAATGCCATGCAGAACAGGTACTGATAATTTGCCATTCACATAGGTTTTTGTAATCCCTTGTATGTCAATTACTGTTTGGTTCATAAGCACCTACCCTTAGAATGGTCCAGCTACATTATTCTTTGGTGCATTCACATCACCGCTTACGATAATTTCATCACCTTCAGATAAACCTTTTAGGATTTGAACATTAGTATCCCCAGTTACACCTGTAGAAACAGCGGTACGTACTGGTTGACCATCTTTTATTACATATACATACTCACCTTGTTTATCCGTACGTACAGCAGTAAGAGGAACTACCAATGTATTTTTAATATCTTCACCAAAGATTGTGGCACGAGCTGTCATAGATGGTAAGAAATTACCTGAAATATTTTCAGGAATTTGAACTTTAACCGTATAGTACACTACACTTGTACTTGTAGTGCCCATATTACCCTTTGTACCTTTTGCAATTTCAGAAACGTAACCTGTGAAAGTTTCACCTGGCTTAGAATCTACAGTAAACTCTACCTTAGCACCTTGTTTAATATTGCCAATATCAGTTTCGTCTACAGTAAGATAAATCTCTAAATTTTTTAAATCTGCAATGGTAGCAATGATCATTTGTGTGGAAATACCAGTACTAATAGTTTGACCGGCTTTTAGCGGTGTACCAACAACAGTACCAGACATTGGAGCTGTAATAGTAGCATCACTTAAATCTGCGGCCGCACGTTCATAAGTAGATTTAGCACGTTCATAAGTTGTTACAGAATCATCATATGTTTGTTGTGCAATAGCATCTTGAGCCGCCAAGGATTTATAACGATTCATATCAAGTTCTGCTTTGGCTAACGCCGCACGAGCATCATCAACAGATGCTTGTAATTGACGTGTATCAATATAAGCAATAACTTGACCGGCCGTAACTTGATCATTCTCTTTAACTAAAACTTTTTCAAGTTTACCAGCAACATTTGTAGAAACATCTACATAATTTACAGGGTTAATAGTACCTGTGGCACTGATACTAGTTTTTACATCACCCTTTTCAACCTTGCCAGTAGTGTATAACG
This sequence comes from Veillonella parvula, assembly GCA_947096075.1. Classification (GTDB taxonomy): domain Bacteria; phylum Bacillota; class Negativicutes; order Veillonellales; family Veillonellaceae; genus Veillonella; species Veillonella parvula_C. The sequence goes on from CAMUQE010000042.1 coordinate 12,165, forward strand.
TTTGTGCTTGATTTGCATTTAGACTATCCATGTAGTAATATGTGCCGCCACCAAGAACACAAAGAACAACAGCACCTGTTACTATACGTTTACGATGCTTTTGTAAGAACTCTTTCATTATGATCTCCTTTTTTTAAGATGAAGATATATTAAAAAGACATTTATTCTATATCAACACATATAGTTTTTTTAAATTATACAGCACCAATTGCTTTTACGCAATATAATTTCATTAATGAATAAATTATGATATATAAAAAATGGCCCTTACGGGCCATTAACTACTCAATATTGACAATAATCTATAATCCTTCTCATCGATTGGAAATTCAAGACGTTCTGCCTCTTCATAAGATAGCGCACGGATATGACCATCTATATAACCTACTAATCGGTTAGCGACACCACTCATCAATAAATTAATACAGACTTCACTCATGCGAGCCGCTAAAATAGCATCAAATGCCGATGGACCACCGCCACGTTGTAAGTAGCCTAACACAGTTAGGCTAGGATCAAATTCTGTATGCTCCTTGATAAAAGCTTTCACCTCACCGCTGTTATAGGCACCTTCTGCAACGAGAATAACACTATATTCTTTACCCCGAATTTGTGTTTCCTTTAAATGACGACAAACCGCATGTAAAGGCATGGGATTTTCAGGAACCAAAACTATTTCTGCCCCACAAGCTAGGCCTGCCTTTAATGCAATATGTCCAGCTTTGCGCCCCATAACCTCCACAATAGCTACACGTTCATGGGAGTTTGATGTATCACGAATACGCCCAACCGCATCAACTACCGTATTAAGAGCCGTATCATAGCCTATCGTATATTGTGTGCCACCCATGTCATTATCAATCGTACATGGAATGGTCATAGTAGACATACCAAGTTTAGATAAACTTGCAGCACCACGCATGGAGCCATCACCACCGATAACGACTAGATGGTCGATGTCATAAGCTTTCAAAATATCATAAGCTTTGCGTTGAATTTCTTCATTTTGAAATTCTGGAAAACGAGCCGTTTTCAGCATCGTACCACCTTGTGTTATGATGCCACCAACATCTCGATTCGATAAGGGAAATATCTTTTCCTCAATGATACCTAAATAGCCACGTTCAATACCAAATACTTCAAAACCTTCATGTATAGCTTTTCTAGTTAGCGCTCTTATGGCGGCGTTCATTCCTGGTGCGTCTCCGCCGCTTGTTAATATTGCGATTCTTCTCATATCCATTACCCCCTTGTGGTGTACGTTGTTTGGATATACTATGTGCTTTACCTTTTTTATTCGTTTGATTAGAAGTCTTTTGTTTATACCTCTTATCATAACGAATTTTATTAGACATT
>CAMUQE010000043.1 GCA_947096075.1 Veillonella parvula
TTTAATTATACCAACGAAAAGGGCCCTTCGGGGCCCTTTTTGCTTAGAAATATAGAAAAAAAGCAGTTAGTTGATTATATAAAATCAACTAACTGCTTTTTTAGTGTTAAGGGGCTGTTTTGTTACAGCCCCTTCATCTAGCGGATAGTTGATTTAATAACAATCTGTACTTTCAGAAATCAGAAATTATGATCCTTTTCTGGAGTGCAGATTATAGTCAACTATCCGCTATTTTATTATTTTGTTCAATTAATTACATTATTGATGGCCTTATTAAAATGATTTTTTGCCTAGTGTAGGGTGGCTACAACGTTTTAGCGTTAGGGTATCAATCATATGGACTGCTTCGTCCAATGTGATATCTTCGCGCTTCGTTGGTGTTTCTAGGACTACTAACGGATGCTCCGTGCCTACCTCACCAGAAGGCAAGTAAATATATTCTTGGTTAACATTGTCACCAAAGATATAGCCAGCTTGTAAATGTTCTTTATGAATGCGACTCATGGTCTCTCCTTAGATAATTTGCTTTAGCTTAAAATCTAGATAGTCTGCAGATACCAATTCTAGTTTTGTCGTACCAAATTCCTTTGGAATCCGGTTAAAAGAAATTTGATCGTGTAAGTGGCCAAAAATGCAGATATCTACGTTATATTGCTCCATGAGATCCGTAAAGCCCGAAGGTGCGTTGGACTCGTTGCATGGAGGGTAGTGTAGCAACAATAACTTTGTTACAGGAATATTTTCTATATCTATACTTAAATCAGATGTTGATGATAAATAGGCCGTTGCCTTATCCATTTCCTGTAGTGCTGCTTCGGTACGCATCAGTTCTCTATCGTAAATGGATTGGTCCGTTTCAGGTGAAAAGTGTGAGTCTCCAGGACAGAGATAGGCGCGTGTTCCACCGAATGCAATAAGGCGAGGGCCTTCTTCGGTTTGGATGAGCTCCGCGGTGCCGTGACCTTGTATAAAGGTAATAGCATCACCCATGAGATTGTGCATCTTGTTTGCTGATGCCCACCAATAATCATGATTGCCGCGAATCATATATTTTTTACCAGGCATGGATGCGATTTCTTGTAAATCATAAGCAGCGTCTTCGAGGCGGAGAGCCCAGCTCGTATCACCTACGAGAAAAACGATGTCTTCATCTGTTACATTGGCATTCCAATGCTCTTTGATGCGGGCCCAGTGATCATTCCAGTGAGGGCCAAAAATATCCATCGGCTTTGAGGGAGGATTGCCAGATAGATGGAGGTCGCCGATGGCAAATACTTTCATAAAAATCCTTTCAAATTATGTATGATTATAATCATACACGTTCAAAATTATATGTGGTCAGAACTATTTGGTTGCATGGAAGTACGGTGTAATATCGTGCATGATTTTTGCAGCTCGTTCCTCATCGCAAGTTTGAGGAATCTTGTAGCCCACATAGAGGGGCGTCGTTACATAACGAGCTACTACCTTGATGTAATCATAGCCATCTTCAAGATTGTATACGAAATAATTATAAGACTGGCTAAAGTTGGCTACACTGTGCAATACATAGCGCAAAATTTGCTGTAGTCGAAGGGCCACAGCACGAACTGGCGCATCTGGTTTGAAGCGAATATTGTACTCAAAGAACCCGATAATTGGATGGGTGGACAAGGTGATACGCACATCCTGATCCTCGTGCAAGAGCCAGCCCTCCATATTTTGAACCGTAATATCTTTGTGGTAATCATAATTTTCAAGACCTATGATTTGGCTGTGTGGATGGCGAATAGAGCCGCCGGACATATAGCCATAATTTTTGAAAAAGAGTACAGATTTGAACTCTTTACGCTGACGAGTTTCGCGCCACTTATCGAGACCAAATTGGAGAATGTGGGCAGCTTCATTTGTAGATAAGGTAGAAAATTCGCCTTCGTCAGTTTCCGTTTCGATAATGACGGTAGGCCAAGTTTTTTCTAATACAGGATACTTGTTCATGAGCCATATAATATGGCCTGATGTATCGAGGATATCCGTTAATTTGGAACGATCACAGAAGGGACAACGCACTTGTTCATTGCGAATATTGACGGGCTTTGTGCGCCCTAATTCGATATTAAATCTAAGTGGTTTGTTCATCATGTGCCTCCTTCCTTGCAAGAAACTCTATATTCTTAATCATACCACAACTAGCGCATTCGTACATGAAATAATGGTATAATAATAGAGTATTATTTTTATGATTAAGGAGGTTCCATGAAACCGACGACGCTAGTATTTCCTATTGATGAACAAAATCGTATACTTCTAGGTCGTAAAAAACGTGGTTTTGGGGCCGATAAATATAATGGTTTCGGCGGTAAACTGGATGATGGTGAAAGCTTCCGAGAGTGTGCCATTCGCGAATTATTTGAGGAATCTGGCCTTCAAGGGCGTGCCGAAGATTTAGAGTGTGTAGCGGCTTTTGATTTTCAATTTCCTTTTGATGAAAGCTTAACACACGTAAGCTATGTGTATTTCTTGCGTACTTTCACAGGCGATGTAGAGGAAACAGACGAAATGGAGCCTCATTGGCTAGAACCGAATCAAATTCCTTATGAACATATGTGGGATGGTGACCGCAGATGGTTGCCGATGTTGTTAGAAGGTAAGAAATTAAAAGGACCTATTGTGTTTGGACGAGATAATAATATGGTGGATAAGATGGATTTGACCACTGTTGATAACGTTCTTGAAAGCGAACACTTGGCACGCATCGATCTGTATATTAACGGCTGATACGTATAGATTATTTGCGTTATATTGTCGAATATAGGTATTCTTTATACTATGCCGATGAATTTTAGAGTATACCAATTTAATTATTAACATAAATTTACTAACATCAAAATGATGGTTTGGTGGATTTTAAAATGTAAAAGGGGATATATGACCATGAGAGTGGTAATATGCTCCATAATTTATACTATTTTGAGGTAATATGACTGATAAAAAGAACCCAAAGTGGGTGCCACAGCTATTGGCGTGGTATGATGTGCATAAACGGGAGTTGCCGTGGCGCGATTGTGGGGACCCTTATAAGATTTGGGTTTCCGAGGTGATGAGCCAGCAGACGCGCATTGAGGCTATGAAGCCCTATTATGACAACTGGATGCGTCTATTCCCAACTTTGGAGGATTTGGCAAAGGCCTCCGAAGATGAGGTGGTTCACGCATGGCAAGGGCTTGGCTATTACAGTCGTGCTCGTAATTTACGGCTCGGTGTAAAGGATGTTGTTGAAAATTACGGTGGTATCGTGCCTCATGATCGTAAGACCATGGAGTCCCTAAAGGGCGTAGGTTCTTATACGGCTGGGGCCGTACTATCTATGGCATACAACGAACCAGAAGCGGCTGTAGATGGCAATGTATTGCGCATCTATGCTCGTCTATATCGTATTTTTGACGATATTTTAAGCACTAAGGGTAAAAAGACTATTACAACTATCGTAGAGGAGACCTTGCCGCACGATCGACCTGGTGACTTTAACCAAGCCTTGATGGACTTTGGCTCTGCTGTGTGCATTCCAAAAACTCCACGTTGTGGGGAATGTCCTATTGTAAATATGTGCGCTGCCTATCAACATGAAGATACAGATAAACTGCCTGTGCGCATCAAGAAAACAAAGGTAGTAGAGGTGCCTTTATTCGTGGGCATCTTGAATTATAAAGGCTATTATTTGTTGCATAAACGGCCGAATCGTGGACTTTTACGATCCATGTGGGAGTTTCCAACTGTAGAAATGGTATCGGCCTTTGACGAAGGAGAACGAGGTCTCGAGGAATTAGTTAAGCCCCTTGGCTTTGATCTATCTTTGCAACCAGTGCTTGTAAAAGAATTAACACATATTTTCTCTCATCGAAAATGGTTTATGAAAGCATTCCGTGGCGACTTAACGTACGCAGTGGACGCTAATAATATATCGATTGCAGATATCCGCACTCAATTGCCAAAGGACTGGATGCTCATCAAGCGCGATGAGTTCGCTGACTATGCTTGGGCGGGTCCTCATGGTAAGTTGACGGAAATCGCAAAGTAATTTGTAGGAGCAATGAATGAGAATTCTATTTAATATCATTTTTTCTGCTATCCTTGTAATAGGGTTGGTAGGATTTTGGGCTCTATTCCTCAACTTGTGGAAGCCCAAAAAGAAATGGCCTGCCTGGGTGGGCTATATAATCATTATCGGTGCGTGGTTTGCTGCTATCCGATACTATATACTCAATCAAGTAGATTTATATGGTATGATGTACTATCCTTTGATGAATATGTTCCGTACCGAAAGCTATGGGTTCCTCTTTGGCGTATTTCTAGCGATTCCTGTATTTATCATACTTAGTCTATTATATTGGACAATCAATAAGATTTGGAGCAAAACACCAGAGGAAAATAGAACGGGGCGTCGCGCCTTCTTTAGAACTGCTGCAACTATGGTGCCGTTGGCTACTATCGGTGGCTCTAGCTATGCTGCCTTTGCGGGTCAACAAGAGGTAGTGGTAACTCATGAAAGCTTTGGCTACACGAACCTACCACCTGGGTTGAAAAACTATAAAATTGTACAACTTAGTGATATTCATATAGGACCGAGTATCGACTTAGATGACTTTGATGAAATCCTGAAATTAGCGCTTTTACAAAAGCCTAATCGCGTTGTTATCACTGGTGACCTCATTGATAAGCTTGCATGGTTGCCGCAAGTCTGTGAAAGACTAACAACCTTTGCAAAACAAATCCCAGATGGGGTTGACTTTATATTGGGAAATCACGAGTATCATCACGATGTAAATAAGGTCCTTGATGCACTTAAACGAAATACACCTATGAATATTCTCGTGAATAGTAATATTCAAATCATGGGCGGCAAACAACCTGTATATATTGCGGGCGTTGCGTACGATAACGATCGTAAAAAGGATAACCGAGAAGCTATGATTAACAAAGCTTTGTCCGGAATTCCAGACTATGCTTTTGTTATTCTATTGGCTCATCACCCTGAGTTCTTTGAAGAATCTATTGAACGTAAAATTCCGTTGACTCTATCTGGTCATACTCACGGAGGTCAAATCGTACTCATGGGCATTCCTGTAGTACCAATTGGCACACCATATATAAAAGGTCGATACGTAGAAGAACAAAGCGTGTGCTACGTTAATAATGGTACAGGACACTGGTTCCCAATCCGTATCAACTGCCCACGAGAAATTACAGTCATTACATTCTTTGATGGAGTGGCATAATAACTAGAAAACCCCGATACATAATGTATCGGGGCTTTTTCCGTTCATTTGAGGTATGAGAGGATGTTACAGATATGTCATAGAGATGAGAGAGATTTTATTTCATGCGAACTGCTTCAGCAAATTCGTCTTCGGTCATTAGTTTTTCTTCCAAGATGATTTCTTTGATAGAGCAACCGCGTTTGTACGCTTCTTTTACCACCTTAGCGCTCTTGTCGTAGCCAATATATGGTGTTAAGGATGTAGCGATCATGAGGGATTGTTCTACGAAGAAGTTGAGTTTTTCAGGTACAAATTCTACACCGTCGATACAGTGTGTAGTGAACGAATTCATAGCATCTGCAAGGAGGCGACAGCTTTCAACAAAGTCATAAATCATGATAGGCATGTACACGTTCAATTGGAATGCACCGCTACCTGCACAGAGTGTCATAGTCGTATTATGGCCGAATACTTGGGCGCATACCATGGTCAAGGCTTCACATTGTGTAGGATTTACCTTGCCTGGCATGATGGAGGAGCCCGGTTCGTTTTCAGGAAGATGCCATTCGCCATAGCCACAGCGAGGGCCGGAGCCTAAGAAACGAACATCATTAGCGATTTTGAATAGTGTAGTAGCTAACGTATTGAGTGCCCCGTGAGCCATCATGAACGCATCTTTGAGGGCAAGTCCTTGGAATTTATTGTTCTTCACGCGGAATGGAGCGCCTGTTACCTCTGGTAATACAGTTTCCATAACGTCTAGATAGCCTTTAGGCGTGTTCACACCTGTACCAACGGCAGTACCGCCGAGGGCTACGTCGAGGAGGTGGTCAGCATTTTGAAGGAGCATAGTTTTGGCAGTTTTTAGGCCGTCCACAAAGGCGCTGATTTCTTGATCTACCATGATAAAAGTAGCATCTTGTAGGTGGGTACGACCAACCTTTTGCAAGCCTTTCCCTTTTTTTTGCAATTTTTCAAAAGATTCGATAAGGCCGTCCAATGCAGGAATTACGCGTTTTGTAATTTCAAAGTACGCACAGATATGCATTGCCGTAGGAAATGTATCGTTTGTACTTTGGCCGCGGTTTACATCGTCGTTAGGATGAAGCGGATTGCTTTCATCTAACTGTTTAGCCCGGTGAGCGATTACCTCGTTCACATTCATATTAGTCTGTGTGCCAGAACCTGTTTGGAATACGGTTAACGGGAATTCATCATCCCATTTGCCGTCTACGATTTCATCGACTACTTGAGCGATGAGTTTCGCTTTTTCCTCAGTTACTGCGCCACACTTTGCATTGGTTAAAGCACATGCTTTTTTTACAAGCGCAAGCGCTTTGATTTGTTCAATAGGGATGCGGTGGTCACCGATCTTGAAGTTATTGAACGAGCGTTGCGTTTGAGGTCCGTAAATTCGTCTAGCGTCGACTTCGACTGGTCCCATTGAATCGTATTCAATTCTTGTTTCCATAATGTTTACAACCTCCTTAAAAGACATGCCGACTCTATTGTCGGTACTTTAATTATATAAAATCTTGTATATTTGTACAGAATAAAAGATAATGATTTCTATTTTCATATAAATAAGAGGTGTATATGCATAATGCGCATATACACCTCTCGCTTTCTCGTAATGTATACATTATAAATATCGCATATATATTGAAATCATCGCTTTAACACGTTAAAATGGAAGTAGCTTAGTATATTGTTTTAAGTTTATGATTTCACAGAGGAGGTAAGTACTTATGAAACATGACTTTACGAGCCATGACCTTCATCTGCCGGAACTGACGGTACGTGGGATGCTACTTGGTGCATTGATTACTGTTATTTTTACAGCATCTAACGTATATCTCGGTTTGAAGGTTGGTTTGACATTTTCGTCATCCATTCCGGCAGCAATTATTTCAATGGCGATTTTACGGTTCTTCAAGGATTCTAACGTTCTTGAAAACAACATGGTACAAACGCAGGCTTCTGCCGCTGGTACATTGTCCGCCATTATCTTTATTTTGCCAGGTTTACTCATGCTTGGGTATTGGAATGGCTTTCCGTTCTGGCAAACATTTTTGCTCTGCGCATGCGGTGGTTCTCTAGGTGTATTATTCACCATTCCATTGCGTCGTGCCATGGTAGTGAATAGTGATCTACCATATCCAGAAGGTCGTGCAGCAGCAGAAATTTTGAAAGTTGGCTCTCACAATGCTGGACAAGGCCCTCAATCTAACTCCGGTATGACCGACATCGTATCTGGTGGTTTTGTAGCTGGTCTTATCAGCCTTTGTGCAAATGGTTTTAAAGTACTTGGTGACAGCATGAGCTTCTGGCTTCCTGTAGGTAGCAAAGGTATTACTCAAATTCCATTGGGCTTCTCTACAGCGTTGTTAGGTGCTGGTTACCTTATTGGTATCGCTTCTGGTATCGCTATCCTCGTTGGTGTACTCATCGCTTGGGCTGGCTTCGTACCTTACTTCACTAACGTGTTTGCTCCAGATGGTGGCGCTACTGCTAAGTTCGCAATGGGCATCTGGAAATCTAAAGTTCGTTTCATCGGTGCTGGTGCTATCGGTATCGCAGCGATTTGGACTTTAATCACTTTGATCAAACCTATTATCGAAGGTATGAAAATTTCTGTACAATCCATGAACAGCAGTTCTGCTGAACGTGAATTGCATCGCATGGATACAGATATGAGTACAAAATCCGTTTTAGGCGTATTCGTTCTTATTCTTATTGGTTTAGTATTCACCTTCTGGGAATTCGTATCTGCAGTACCTATTAGTGCAGGCTTGATGTGGACACTCGTTGTGGTAGGTATCGTAGTAGCTTTGTTAATCGGTTTCTTCGTAGCTGCAGCATGTGGTTACATGGCAGGCCTTATCGGTACATCTGCGTCTCCAATTTCTGGTATTGGTATTTTAGCGACTATTATTTCTTCCTTAGTTGTATACTTTATTGCAGCGGAAAATAATTTGTTTGCTACACAAGCTGGTGTTCAATTCGCGACAGCTATGGCTATCTTCATGACATCCGTAGTTATTGCGATTGCATCTATTTCTAATGACAATTTACAAGATTTGAAAACTGGTCAACTCGTTGGTGCTACACCTTGGCGTCAACAAATTGCGTTGTTACTCGGTTCCGTAGCAGGTGCCGTTGCAATTGCGCCAGTGCTTAACTTGCTTTACCAAGCATACGGCTTCACAGGTGCGTTACCACGTGCTGAAATGGATCCTAATGCTGCATTATCTGCTCCTCAAGCGACTTTGATGACTACCATTGCTCAAGGTATCTTCAACTCCAGCATGGATTGGGATTATATCTTAATCGGTGTTGGCGTTGGTATTGTGGCAATTATCGTAAACTTGATTCTCAAGAGCACAACTGCTACTTTGACTTTGCCTCCATTGGCTGTTGGTATGGGTATTTATTTACCACCTACTTTAGAAGTACCACTTATTATTGGTTCTTTCATCAGCTACTTCGTAGGTCGTTATCTTGTAGCTCGTGCTAAAATGCGTGCCGGTGAGCTTGCTGACTACGATGTTGAGCAATCGAATCGCCGTGGTGTTCTCTTCGCTTCTGGTCTGATTGTTGGTGAAAGCTTGATTGGTGTAATCATAGCTGTTATTATTGTATTGTCTGTTACAACTGGTGGTGGAGAATCTCCACTTGAATTAGTAGGTCCTGGATTTGAAAGCACAGCACAATGGTTAGGATTGCTTGCATTCGTATTCGCTGGTCTCTATCTGGTTCGCCGTGTTGTTACACACAAGTTCAATAGAGAAGAAGCTCTTGCTATGAAAGCTGAGCAAGAACAATAAGAGGTTAAACAATGAAATTAAAACAGTCTGTACTCATCATTATGGCTGCTGCATTGCCAGTAGTCTCCTTCGCAGCAAGCGAAGTAATATCTGTAACGCAAGATACTGTAAATGTACAAGCAAATCAAACAAATGTGAAACGTGTAAATCGTAATGATTTAACATATCGTATTTCTAGCACTGCTACACCTGAGCAGAACCGTGCGTTGCGCTCTAAAGCGTCTAAAGTAGATCGTAATGCAGTTGAAGTGGTAGCTCCAAATGCGGACCGTTATATGGATCGCAAAGAGGTTGCTGTATCACCTGTGGAATCTACTACAGATCATTTGGATTTAGTATTCCCAGAGGTTAAATCTGTTAGCCCTGCGGTAGAAAAAGCAATCAATACGACCATCAAAAAGTATGTTTCTAAAATACAAAATGATGTAGAAAAGTTAAATGCTAAAGAATCTGATAAAACAAATGTAGTTATGTACTATGATGTTAAAACAGATAAAAACGGTATTTTCAGCGTATTGATTCACACATATACAATGCGTGATCATGATGCCAATGGTGTAAACTATGTAAAAGGTTTCACATTTAACACCACAACAGGTCGCCAATTGTCCTTGTACGATCTTGGTGGTCTTAATAAAAAAGAATTGGTGAATGCGATTAATAATAATCAAGATGTGAAAGATAAATTAGGTGGCGATGTAAATATCGATAAAATGCCTACTGAGTTCTACACAACTGATGATTATTCCGTTGTAATGATCTTGCAACAAGACGTGGATGCAACTCACAGCGCAGGTACAGTATATGTACCGGTTGGTAACTTGCGTGACCGCGAAAATGATGTAACAAAAAAATAATCGAACCGTGTAAATTCGATTATGTGTGTATAGTAACAGCTGTTTAATTGTGAAAAGAACCGCTCCTGTTGGGGCGGTTCTTTTTTTGAATAAGGATTAATTTAAATGTATAACTTAAGGTTATAGAGGTTAAGTTATTATCAAAACAAAAAGCCGTGTAATGACACGGCTTTGTTACTGTTCTTATTTTATTGCTTGTCACTGTAGTAATTTACACGTGGAGGCAATGGGAATTGGATGTTTCCATCCGAGTTTGTAAGCGGCTCTGGCGGTAGTTGTAAGAATACGTTATCACGGAATTTCTTTTTAAATGCTTTCAGCGTCGATTTTTGAATGGAATCAACGGTTATGAGCAGGACACTCGTGTCTGTATTTGGAGAGATGGAGAGGATCTTTCCTTTTGGTTCCTTCTCTTGGTAAAGGGAAATGGCATCGGATTGATATTCCTCTAATTGTGCCTGATTCAATTTACCTTTTGATACGACTACAGTTCTATCTAACTGCGGATCGTGAGCATCTGCGATGGCTTTGGTAACGAGGTCGGTTTTCTTTTGATCCGTTAAGGATGCGTGTAATTGACCTGCTTCCCAGAAGAGAGCTCCGTCTTGACGGAATTTAGTGAAATCATTGTCATAGCCTAATGCTTTGTTGATGATACTAGCTGTTTTATTTTCTACTTGCTGTTTAAATAATGTGTTATGGAAGGCAAGCGCTTGTTGTGTTTGCGTCATGCGGTAAGCAATTTCCGCTGCTTCTGCACGAGTTACGTATTTTTCAGGGTTAAATAATGTACCAGGTGCGTAGTTTGTGAAACCAAGGTAAGCAAGTTCGCGAACTGCGTCTTGCGCCCAAGGAGCTACGAATTTTTGGTCTCCATAGGCAACACTATCTAGAACTGTTGGGTCCTCAGTAGTATAGCCTAAATAATGGATGTAGTTATCTGCTACTACGGCAAACTCTTGGCGAGACATATATTTTTCTGGTTTATATGTATCATCGCCATAGCCGCTGATGATATTTTTACGCGCTACGGAGTCGATAGCGAGAGCGGACCAACGGTCAGAGGTTATATCTTTAAACTTACTAGATACGAAAGCTGCGGTACCATCATCCGTGATGTTGTTGAAAAGTGTTGCCACTTCTTCACGCGTCATAGGTTGATTAGGTCGGAATGTGCCGTCGGAATAGCCTTTCATCAAATTTGCTTTAGTTACAGTACTAATGGCGTTAGCAGCCCAAAAATCGCTAGGCACATCTGTAAAGATGTGGGCACGGATTTTTTGAATATCTTGTGGTGTACCAATAGAAGTATTTACAACTACAGGTGATGCAGTAATAGTAGATTTAACCTTAGTTGCTTCTGTTTTGGTAGCTTCTGTTTTAGCAACATCTATTTTAGCTACATCCATTTTAGCTACATCCGTTTTGGCTACTTTTGTTTTAGCTGCATCTGCTTTAGCAGTTTCCATTTTAGCTGACTCAACAGTAGTTGTAGAAGTCTGTGTCGTAGTGGTTGTGTTTGCAGCAGCAAAACCAAGGCCTGTTGTAGCCAATAATGTGCCGAGCACGAGGGCACGTAATGCGTAAGGGGTATTCTTGTACATAAAAATCCTTCCTAATCATGGTAAAGGCTAACGTTCGATAGCCTAAGAATATACACTTTCACCAGCATAAAAATCTATATCCATCGCATTGTAGTCAACTAGTTGGAATGCATAATGATATACAACAAAGCAGCGTAGTACTATTGAGTATACGCTGCCTTGGCTGGTTAAGTGTAACGCCGATTAGCGTTTTACTGTCATTTTTACTTTGGAACCGAATAACTTAGAGATTCCTTGTTGTGTTTCTTTAGATGCAGTAGTTACAACTGCGTAAAGTTGGTTGTTTTCTACATCAGGGAATGTAGCTAGGATTGTACCTGCTTTTTCATTTTTGCTGTAGTAGTTGCGGAAGTTTGTATCGATTGCATCGTATTCAGCTTGGCTGTATTGGGAAGATTCAACTACAACATAGTTGTTTACAGTGGAGTCGCCACGGTTTGCAAGATTTGCTCTTACTGTGGAAATATCGCTGTCGGATTTCAACGCTACGTGTAATTGATTGTCACGCCAGTACATTACGCCATAATTTTGAAATGCATCTTCTGTTTTGTAAGTTTTATTTAATTCAGAAAATACTTTATCTTCCAATGCAGATTGTTGCTTTTGATCAAGTGCTTTTAGTGTGCTACGGCGAACAGGGCGAGCTGTGCGCGTAAGTTCAGTTTTTTCCGCCATAGTAGCATCTTTGTTGCCTTTTAAGTCTTTCTCAGCTTTTTTAGCCTCAGCTTTTGCTGCTTTATCTGCCTTTGCAGCTTCTTTTTTCATGTCTTTATCAGCCTTAGCCATATCTTTTTTTGCATCTTTACTTACTTTTGATGCATCTTTTTCGATTGCTTTATCAGCTTTATTTAGATCTTCTTTTACAGCCGTTTCTACTTTAGCTTCTGTAGTCATATGCTTTGGTGTAGCAAGGCCAGCACCGTTGAGCATACGGTTCAAAATAGTTGCGGCTTGTGCTCTTGTTACAGGTTGTTTAGGGTTGAAGCTTTCTGTTGCACCAGATGCTACGATGCCACGTTGTGCCATGTATTGAATATCTGCTAAGTAATCAGTGGAGATATTAGCTTCATCTTTGAATGTTACTTTTTCAGTTCTTACAGGTGTAGAAATATTTAATTTCTTAGCCAAGCTAGCTGCGGATGCAACGAACTCTTCGCGGTTCATAGTTTTGCTAGGGGTGAAAGCTGTTTTAGATGTGCCTTCCATTACGCCAGCAGCGCTTACCAATTTGATAGCGGAGTTAGACCAACGATCTGCTTCTACATCGGAGTAGGAGGCAGTAGACTCTTTTGCTGTAATTTCAGCTAATTCTTGTTCATTTAAGTTGTGTTGTAATACTTTGCCATAAATAGCAGCTACTTGTTCACGTGTGATTTGAGCGCTAGGTTTGAATGTATTGTCAGAGTAACCAGAAAGGTAACCAGCTTGAGACATTGCTTGGATAGCGTCGCGTGCCCAGTTATCTTTTGTGTCAGGGTATATACCAGCAGGTAAGTTTTCTTTAGCTTTTACAGCTTTTTTACCTTCTACCTTTACAGCATCTTCTTTTACATCATTTTTTACAGAAGTATCAATGCGTTTAACGTCATTTTTTACAGAAGTGTTAACGCGTTTAGCATCGTTTTTAGCAGATGCATCAGCATGTTTTGCATCACGTTTTACAATTGTGCTACCATGTTTAGCATCATTTTTTACGGATGTATCAATACGTTTAGTATCGTTTTTAACAGATGTATCAACACGGTGTTCATCCGCTTTAGCAGAAACTTCAGCTCTAGTAGACACATTAGATACTTCGGATTTTATATGAGTCGCAGTTGTTTCAGCGTGAGCCATGCTGAATGTAGAACCAAGGGCCAATGTAATTGCTAAAGACAAAGATAATTTATTTAGTTTCATGAAAAGGGCTCCTTTCAAACTATACTTATATAAAATAAATTATAACACTTTT
>CAMUQE010000044.1 GCA_947096075.1 Veillonella parvula
AAACCCCATTTTGCTGAAGAGGAAACTAAAACTAAAATAGTTCCTTTTCATTTTCCGTTCATCATTATAGCACAAAAGAGCCTATAAAAGAATGTGGTTTTACCATATTCTAATTGCGATTCCTTTAAAATATAAAAAAGGGACTGTTTTGTTACAGCCCCCTTTCATATTTTTCATGTTATGTAATTATCTGGAAGTAGCAAGTGCTATCATTCCAATCAAGATACCTAAAACGATTATGGGAATTAAACTCGTAATAATAGAAATGCCAAAAGTTGCTAAACGGGATTTATTAATTTGGCGACTTAACAATGTTAAACATACCCAGAATGTATAGACTGCAAAAGCTATCGTTGCGAATATAATAATAATTATCCATACGATACTACCTACTGTAGAATCAGGATTAGATCCTAGTAGCAACAAAAATGGCAATGATAGTAATAGAAAGCCAATGAAATATACTAGGCCCATAATCTGATTATAAGCTTGTTCATACCACATGATCTTTAACACAGACTCATATGTAGTATTGGCATCAAATTTATTGGCGACCCAAGAAAAAATAGCAGAATAAATAGCAATACCAATAAAAGCAAATAGCAAGCCAACCGCTAGGCCTAATAGGCCGATCCCAGAAAGAGCAGTCGCACCAGTAAGTGCAACATTAAGTTTATCTACAAATATCATACCCACAAGAGCAGGTAGAATATTTGAAAATACGAATGACATTAATGCCAAAGCTGCTGTGGCATAGAACCCTTTTCGACAAGATCCATGTTCTACGATCTGTGGAATACCACGTTTAAAGGGGGCTACCATAAGCTGCCAAATATCTGAATACCATTTTGTTTCCATAAAACCTCCAAAACACCTATATTTTTCTAATCGTAACACAAACAAACCATTTATAATACTATACCTTATAACTTTTCACTTTTAATTAATTGATTCCCTTCAAAATAATAATTATGGTCAAGACCTTTCATCAGCAACCTCTGATTTATTAATGATAACCATATCAAGTCTCCTTTTTATTTAATCTGATAATATATTATACTATATAATCTAACTTTTAAGATATTATTTCAGCCTATTATAACGCAAAAAAGCAGCCCACTAGGGGCTGCTCTTTTGTTTATCTTATTGCAAAGATGCTGCAATTTTTGTAAGGTTTTCATCCATACGTTCTAAGTATGTTTTATTATCTTCGTTACTTTCGATAGTGTAAATAGTTTCTACCTTAGCGCCTACTTCTTGTGCCAAAGTTTTGGATACTTCTGGACTAGCCATTTCTTCTGCAAAGATAGTAGTAATATGGTTTTCTTTAGCGTATTCGATGAGTTTAGCCAATTGTGCTGCATTAGGTTCGCCTTCAGCAAATACATCTTCCACACTATTTTGTTCTAAACCAAAGTCACGGCATAGGTACGCAAACGCTGCATGGCCTGTAACAAAGTTTTTATGAGGAGCTTTGGCGAATTGCTCTTCATATTTTTTAATCATTGCATCTAATTTAGCAATGTATTCAGTATAATTCTTTTCATAATAATCCTTGTTTGCTGGATCAACTTTTACAAGGGCATCCTTGATATTTTTCACTTCAATTTTAGCATTTTTCAAAGATAACCATGCATGAGGATCTTCTGCACCATGTTCTTTAATTTCTTCTGGGTCAGTATTTTTAATAGCTTCAACACCTTCAGTAGCTACAACAGATACGAGTTTATCATTTTTAGCTGCTTCAATAGCTTGTTTTGCCCAAGGCTCCATACCAAAACCGTTATATACAAATACTTGAGCTGTTGCCAATTGTTTCATATTTTCAGGCTTCAACTCGAAATCATGTGGTTCCACGCCATCTGGTATAATAGTAGATACATCTACCTTGTCACCACCAATAGCCTTTGTAAACTCAGCCATTGCATTAAAGCTTGTTACCACTTGAATTTTTTTACCTGCTTGTTCCTTCTGTGCATTCGGTGTATCGTTGCCACAACCTGCAAATAAAGCAGCCATCATAATACCTACAACTAACAAAATCAGTTTCTTGATCATCGTAGTCCTCCTTTGTAAAATCCTGATCGCTATGCCTATACAGAATACACTCTATTCTTTAGTTGCAGTTGCGACTCAGTTGCATTTGTAATATAGTTATAGTATAAACTTACTTAGAATTTTGTCAATCAGAAATGTGGTTTTCATATGTTATCTATAGAACATCTTTATTTTTCCTATCAAGGTCAACCGCCTTATGTGTTAAATGACCTTAATTTACATATTCACAGCGGTGATTATATATCCATCGTAGGAGACAATGGGTCTGGTAAAAGTACCTTGCTCCGCCTCATTTTAGGATTTCTTACGCCGGTAAAAGGTTCTATCAAGCGAAGCACCAATAATATTCGATATGTGTCTCAAAAAAATGACTTCTCTCACGCAGGCTTTCCTATTACGGTAAAAGAAATCCTCGATTCCTACCGAAAACTTTTAAAGATTCAGGATAAGCAGGAAGTCAATCGCGTATTAAAGCTTACCCATATGATGGAATTTAAAGACCGTCTCATTAGTAAACTTTCAGGTGGACAAGCTCAGCGTGTATCTATCGCCCGTGCCCTCATCGGTAAGCCAGATCTTATCATCCTCGATGAGCCTTCAACGGGTATCGACAGAAAAAGCCAAGAGGGCATCTATGCTCTACTTCGCAATTTGAACCAAGAACACCATATTACGATTATCTCTGTTGAGCACAATATCGAAATGGCGCTTGCCAACTCTACCAATATCTACCATATTGCAAATGGGCAAGGTCACCTTTGCTCCCCTGAGCAATATGCTAGAGAAATCATGCACAGTACAGGTCGCAATCCAATAGATCACGAAAACTGCTCCTGTTTCACAGATGTAACAACAGAGGCTCAGGCTCAGGCTCAGGCCGATGATACCACAATTGAGGAGGTGCACCATGTTTAATTATGATTTCATGCAAAATGCCTTCTTCGTAGCGATTTGTATTTCTCTTTTATGTCCATGTATTGGTATTTTTATGGTGCTACGCCGTTCCAGTATGATTGGGGACACCATGAGTCATGCATCTCTAGCAGGTATTACACTAGGCTTATTGACGAATACTAATCCAATTTTAGGGGCTTTTATCTTTACTGCTATCTGCGGTGCACTCATCGAGTTCTTGCGAAAATATTTTTCACACCATCTCGATTTGATTCTTACTATAATCTTATCCCTCAGCATTGGTACAGCTATTACGCTTATTAGCTCAGGCAAACTAAAGGCTAACGCAAATGTATTCTTTTTTGGTAGCATCCTAACGGTAAACGCAACTGATATGATTAGTATTGCTGTGCTTACAATCTTATCTGTTCTTACCTTATATTTCCTATACAACTCACTTCTTTACATCGCCTATGATGAAGAGGCCGCTCGTGTAGCAGGTGTTAAGGTAGATTTTATTAACTATATCTTTGCTATCTTAATGGCTGCGGCCGTATCGATTTCTATTAAAATTGTTGGTGTTCTCGTATTAAGTGCCATGATTGCACTACCAGTAGCATCGGCATTACAATTAGAAAAAGGATTTAGAACAACACTACTCTGTTCCATTGGATTTAGCTTACTCGCTATGATCATTGGACTCTTTGGATCCTACTTCCTTAACGTAGCTCCTGGTGGTTTCGTGTCTCTAACATCGGTAGGTATTTTACTAGTAGTATTAGTCATTAAGAATATTCGAGCTATCATACGACGCGTGCAATTTAGCAAATAAACTAAAACAATCATTAATATGTTTAGATATAAACAACATAGCTAGTTAGAGTAATATAGCTAGTTAGAGTTGAATAATATAATTAGTTAAATTAAAAAATACAGCTAACTAAATCCGATAGTATATTTGATATATTGTTAGCCATATAAATCATCTAACTATACAAGTGTATAACAGTTTTAGTATTAAAACAGAATCGAAAGAGAGTTATGAATACAACAGCTTGGCCGGAAGGCATAAAAAAGACCAAACAGCGCGAAGCCATTTGGTCTGTATTAACAACTACAGATAAACCTATTACAGCCCTTGAAATCGCAGAACGCTTAGGTGACGGTAGCACTACTTGGATGTCTACTATCTACCGTACCCTTGAACTATTAGAAACTAAGGGTATCGTTACACGTACCACGCTCATGGGTAGTGAGATGGCATATTATGAAATTACCCCTCATACACATCGCCACTATGCTGTATGTACGAGCTGTGGTGCCATGATACCGCTCCATACCTGTCCCGTCGTAGAAATGCCACAAGAACTTAACGATGCAGGATTTACCGTAACAGAACATCACCTTGAGATCGCAGGGATTTGTAAGAAGTGCAAAAACAAGAAGTAGAAAATAGACAACTAATGTTTAAACAACAAAAAGGACGCAACTGATAGTTACGTCCTTTTTAGTTTTAAAATATATTTTGTATTAACCTTATTTAGCTTTCACCAATTACAGCATCAACGGAGCCACTACAAAACCGAGTGCTACAGAAATGGCGATGGCAAGTACGCCTGGAATGAAGAACGGATGGTTAAATACAAGCTTACCGATTCGCGTAGAGCCCGTATCGTCCATTTGTACAGCCCCCAAAAGTGTTGGATATGTAGGCAATACGAAGAGTGCAGATACAGCTGCGAAGGATGCGATAATAATATAAACCGATCCTGTGTTCTCTGGTGTAATACCGAGAGCTAGAATTACAGCTGGTACCAAAGCTTGTGTAGTTGCCGCTTGGCTATACAACAATGTACTTGCAAAGAAGAAGGCTACCGCCAATAGGAACGGATATGCTGTTACCATGCTAGAAGCGAGTGCTTTAATTTCAGGAATATGACCTTTTACAAAGGTATCGCCCAACCATGCTACACCTAGTACGCAAACACAAGCAGATAAGCCGGATTTGAATGTACTTGTATTAACAAGTTCTGCTGTATCAAGCTTACAGAAGAATGTTATAGCAGCCGCAATAATCATCATAAATCCGATGATAGCATCGTTTCGACCAAAGATAACTGGTTTAATAAGACCAATATTTTTGGAAATTGCTGTTGCATAGAATACGATACAAATGATACCAATCAAGAAGATCAATACAGAAGCTTTTGCACCAGGTTTTAAGTGGAAATCCGTGTTTTTTTCACGAGGTGGCGCCACGTGACCTGCTGCCAAACGTTCTTGATATACTGGATCAGAAGATAAATCATTATTCGCAAAGGTAGACATGATAAATGCCGTAATCATAACCCCTACGAATGTTGTGGAAATACAGATCGCGAGCAATGTAGGATAGTTAACACCATATGGCTCAAGGAATCCACTCATAGCAACTACTGCTGCCGATACAGGACTCGCTGTGATACCAATTTGGCTCGCTACAACGGCAATAGATAATGGTACAGATGGCTTAATGTTTTCACTTTTCGCCACCTCTACGATTACTGGAATCATAGAGAATGCTGTATGACCAGTACCTGCTAAAATAGTTAAGAAATACGTAACAGTTGGTGCTAAGTAGTTGATGTGCTTTGGATTTTTACGCAAAATATTTTCAGCAATGCGCACCAAATAATCAAGCCCGCCGGCTAACTGTAAGGCACAGATGGCTGCGATAGCAGACATGATAATCAGAATTACATCCCACGGAATTTGTCCCGGGAACATCCCCATACCAAGGCTTAACAACACAACCCCAAGGCCGCCAGCGTAACCGATACCCATACCACCTAGGCGAACACCGAGGAAGATGGCACCAAATAAAATAATAACTTGCATAATTACATAAATGTCCATACGATGACCTCCTTTATACATATATAGTATCATAGATATGCTAAATAATCATCGAATTTTGGCAATGTATAGTCTATAGTTTAAAATATGACGAAATTTCGATATGCTATACAAAAAAACTACACCCCATTGCCTTAAACTACTAACAAAAGACAATAGGTGTAGCTTTCCAATAATTAATTTAGCATTATAAAATAATTGGGCGCATATCTTCAAGTATCCCCTCTTCCTCAGTTGCACGTTGGATACTTTCACCCACAATACGAACCATATCCTCTAATTGTTCCACAGTGGATGCCAATGGAGGCATGAGAATAACCACGTCACCGATAGGACGACAGATAAGCCCTTGCTCACGGGCAAGGATTGCCACCTTAGCACCGACCGCATCATTTGGGCGATACGCTTCGTGAGTTGCCACATTTTTTTCAAGTTCAATACCTACGATGAGGCCTCGCTGACGAACCTCTTTAACATGCTTCAATGACTTAATAGGTTCTAAAGCCTTTGTGAAAGCTTCTACTTTAGCAGGCAATTGTTCAATTACCTTTTCATCACGGAATACTTTCAAAGAAGCCAATGCAACGGCACAAGCCAAGGCATTACCGGTATAGGAATGACCATGATAGAAGGTTTTCTTTTCTTCAAAAGTGCCGAGGAATGCATCGAATACGCGTTTTGTAGTCAATGTTGCTGCTAATGGAAGGTACCCACCAGTGATGCCTTTAGATAAGGTCATAAAATCTGGAGATACGCCTTCATGCTCGCAGGCAAAGAATTTACCAGTCCGACCAAAGCCTGTAGCCACTTCGTCGACGATGAGGAATACATCGTGTTGTTCTGTTAACTCACGAACACGTTTCAAATAGCCGTGAGGCATTACGAGCATGCCTGCTGCTGCTTGCACCAATGGTTCCATAACGAGAGCCGTGATTTCATCGCCTTCTTCGTTAAGGATGCGTTCCAATTCAGCCAAAGACTCTTCAAAGGCTTTATCTCGATCTGCCAAATCTCTATACACACCAGGGCTTGGCAATGTTAATGGTTTAAATAATAGATTATGGAATACTTGGTGAAATAATTGAATACCACCTACGGATACCGTGCCTAATGTATCCCCATGATAGCCTGCATTGAGGGCGATAAACTTAGTTTTCTTAGTTTGGCCCACTTGCTGACGATATTGATATGCCATTTTAATAGCCACTTCGATAGCTGTACTGCCATCATCGGACAAAAATACTTTATCGAGGCCTTTTGGAGCAAGCTCTACAAGTTCTTTACACAATTGTGCAGACGGAGGACTTACGAGACCTAATAATGTGCTATGTGCAATTTTATCGATTTGATCCTTCAATGCTTGGTTCAATACAGGATGGTTGTGACCATGAATATTAACCCACAACGAAGATACGCCATCGTAATACTTTTTACCGTTCTCATCGATGAGATATACCCCCTCACCGCGTTCAATTACCACTGGCTCTTGTGCTAGCCAATCTTGCATTTGTGTAAATGGATGCCATACAAACTCGTGGTCCCATTGTGCTGCTTGTGAAAGCTGTTTTTCTGCCATTTCGTCACCTCATACTTACTAAGTTTTACAAACTATAACTCTCTATGACTATAATTAATGTAAGTTAACTTACTATATATAGTAAGTTATATAACTATACATATCTAACTACGCTAAATTGATGTATATAATTTATGCTAAGTTTCTACCACTAATAAATAACGAATTATCCGATCTAAGCTTTATAGCCCTAAGACGGTGTTCCATAATTCCTTAGAATCAATAAAAGAGCGAGCCCAACCAAGTTGAACCTTGTGAATATCCGGGCCTTGGTATGGTGGTACTACAGCTACTACAGGAACACCTGTGTAACGCTCCATATCTACCACATTTGTTTTCAATAAAAACAGGTCTACAGCTGTCGTATCATTTACGATAATAGCTTTCACCTCGATACCATGCAATTTAGCATATTCGCAAGTCAAAACGGCACGATTAATAGATCCAAGCCGACCATCTGCTACAATAATAGCTGGTATTTTGATATCTTTCATAAAATCCGTGAAAGTTTTATCTCCATAGAGAGGGGTCGTGATACCGCCAGCACCTTCTACAAAGGTTATGTCATAGCGACTCACTACATCTAATGTATGTTCTACAAGGCCATCATAGTCAATCTCGATACCAGCCAATTCCGCTGCAAGGCGAGGAGAAAAATCACCGGCAATAGCATAAGGATTCACTTCATGACGACGAGATTCAGGAATACCTGCCGAGCACATCAAATGTGTCGCATCTTTACTCTCAAGGCCGATATTATAGTTGTCCTCATCCATCGTTACACACTCAGGGAAAGGCACCGCACTAGAAGACACCGGTTTCACCATACCAACAGAAAAACCATCATCTACGGCCATGGCCCCCAATAGCCCAGTCACAAACGTCTTGCCTACATCTGTATCTGTACCAATTATAGAAATACCTAACTGCTTCATACAAGACTCCTCTCAAGCGAATACTTACTGCCGCATAGGTTAACTAATCTATGTGATTAAGTTTACAATCTAATTACAATATACAGCGAAAAGGAATATATAGTCAACCTATTATTGCGCTTAAGGTTTACCGTAATAGGACTATATGGGGCCCTAACACATTAGTGGGAGCCAGGTTAAAAATCACAGAACCTAGCTCATCGCTCCAAAGCAAGCTAAGTCGCTCCTCACTAGGTTCTGTGATTTTTATAACTATACTTATGTAATAGTCCCATATAGTCCTAACATCAAGCTTACATGCGAGAATAATAGGTTGGCTATATGGAGAAAGAAAAAAAGTAAAATCTATTCATTGTATACACCTTATTCATCACAAAACAAGGTAAAATCACAACTTATAAATAATTATTATAAATTTAGTACTTCATTAAAAATCTATATTTCTAATATAAATGCCAAACTTATAATTAATATTCATTTCTTTGATTCCATTAATCTTTTCATAAGCACATTGAATATACTGTATATTTCTTACATAAATAGTAGATTAAAAAACCTACAATGTGGTACTATTAAAACTATAGAAAAGAAACGCCACATGATACCGCATATGACGTGAACTGTATGTACAGTAAGGAGGTTTTATAATGGGTATCAATCAAAAAACGTTGCCAGGCATTTTGCTCTGTGCCGTTCTCGCTATTCCTTGTTGGCTACTAGGACAGCATTTTCATCTAGTAGGTAGTCCAATCTTTGCTATTATTTTAGGTATAATGATCGGTTCTATCTTCACATCTTGGAAACGGGAGAAAACAGGTGCTGGCATTGGATTTACATCCAAAAAGATTTTACAATGGGCCGTTATTTTGTTGGGTTTTGGTCTTAATATTACACAGATTTTACATGTAGGTTGGATTTCTTTACCTGTCATTATTTCTACCATCGCTACATCTTTAATCGTGTCCTATGTTATTTTTCGCCTAACTCATATCGACTCTAACACCGCAGTCCTCATCGGTGTTGGTTCATCCATTTGTGGTGGTTCCGCTATTGCTGCGGCCGCTCCAGTTATCAAGGCAGAAGATCAAGACATCGCCCAAGCTATTTCCGTAGTATTCTTCTTCAACGTAGTAGCGGCCTTCGTATTCCCTCAATTTGGCGATGCTATCGGCCTCTCCAACATGGGCTTTGGTTTGTTCGCTGGTACTGCAGTTAACGATACATCTTCTGTAACAGCAACTGCGGCTGTATGGGATAGTATGAAAGGCACAGGTACACAAGTACTGGAATATGCCACCATCGTTAAATTGACACGTACCCTTGCCATCATTCCTATTTGCTTAGGTCTTGCTAGTTATCAAGTATACAAAGCAAAGCAAAATGCAGCTCAAACAGATGGCACTAGTGTTAGCATTGCTAAAATCTTCCCTAAGTTCGTTTTATACTTTGTACTTTGTTCCCTTATCACAACAGCATTATCCTATGCTAATGTAGATATTCAATTCTTAAGTATCTTCAAAACCATTTCCAAGTACTTTATTACTATGGCCATGGTGGCAATTGGTCTAAATACTAATATTGTGAAATTATTAAAATCTGGTGGCTCAGCCCTTGCATTAGGTGCTTGTTGCTGGATCGCAATCTCCGCCGTAAGCCTCTTAGCACAACATATGATAGGTTTATGGTAAAAAATATACATATATTGTATATTATGCTATAATTATAAATGAATAGAATAGGAATAACCCCTCCAGTAATGGAGGGGTTTCGTGCTACTATTCACCTTATTAGTACTTTATCATACTATAGTCAGGAGGGTTAATATGTACTTCTTACAAGGACTTCTTGTCGGTCTCGCTACGTTTGCCCCTGTTGGCATGCAAAACCTCTTTATTATTAATACGGCTTTGGTACAACCTGTTCGTCGTATTATATTGACGTTAATGATCCTAGCGTTCTTTGATATGAGTTTAAGTGCTGCCGCCTTCTATGGTATTGGTACCGTTCTAGAAATATGGCCTCTCACAAAACTCATAGTTCTCCTCTTTGGGGGACTCCTCATCGTATATATGGGCTTTAATATATTTAAAACAGAACCAGACATACGCAATGTAAATACTCATATTCCAATGCGTAAAATTATCTTATCTGCTATTGCTGTATCATGGGGCAATCCTCAAGCCATTCTCGATGCAACCATGATGTTAGGTGCCTTTCAAGCCAATATACCTAAAGAAAGTATCTACCACTTCTTCACAGGCTTCTTGGTAATGACACCTATTTGGTTTGGTTCTCTAGCCACTACGATGCATCTACTAGCTAAAAAAATAAAAATCACCCATATGGCATGGATTAACCGTTTCTGTGGTTCGGTTCTCGTCATTTATGGTATCAAACTATTTATTGATGGTACTATGATGTTAAGGGACTTTTTATAAGGATATAATCCTTTACACCAGTAAAAATGTAAGACTCCTACAATATCATATAAGGAAATATATAAATGGACGACATACACCAAATGTAAAAGCCGTTAGCAAATTTGCTAACGGCTTTTTATTATTATAATTCCTCAAGAACCTGTTGAAACATATCTCTGAAGGCTGCAACATATATATTGCTTTGATTGTGTTGAGATATAAAGTAATAGTCGTGCTCCATAGATTTACCATGATTCGTCAAGACCTTACGTTCGATACCAGGCATAGGATCTGTTAAGTATTTAAAATAATCTATAAGCAACAATCCTTGCTGCCCAGCGACTAAGTATCGAGCTTCTTCTAGCGTACGAGCATAGGCAAAGGCACCATTATAACCAATTGCTTTACGATAATGCTCTTCCTCAGCCAAGGTATATTTACCACGACACACTAGGATAAGTGGTAAATCATCAATTTCTTTAATGTCTACACGATCTTCATTGGTATAACCTTGAGGAACCTCGATAATCGTAGTACCCGTATCGATAAAATGACTTTCAAAATAATCAGATAATATTTGCCATTGATCATTAAAAATAACATCTACACGACGGTCTTGAAGCATACCATATAATTCTTCATGACTACCACTGTACATACGAATATCCAGATTTTTATAACGTTTAGCCATACGAATTACGGTTTGTTGCAGAGCAAGCCCACTATAGCGATTTAAATAGCCAATTCTTAGACTCACACGAGCATCAGTGCCAATACGTATTGTCTCTACTTTAATATCGTGAAAGCGTTCTAATACTTTCTTCCCAGATCGATATAGATATTGTCCTGCTGGTGTTAAGTGAAAGCTTCGTTTCTCACGAACCAATAATTCAACACCAAGACTATTTTCAAGAGCTTTGATTTGCTGAGAAATAGCAGATTGAGATACATATTGCTCTGTCGCAGCTTGTGTAAAGCTATTATTATCTACTACACATACAAAATATTCTAATTGTTTTAATAACATAACGATGCACTCTCATCTCTTTTATCGATTAGACAGACTAATATCTTTAAAATGTTTCGCAACTTACCGCCCTCCGCACATTGGAGTTTGCCATACGTATCTTTTACATATTATCTATATATTATCTATATATTTTTTATATATTATCTATACATATTACTAATTATATGTAACTATATCTAACTGTGAAAGCTACTCAGCTATAATGATTTACTTTCACTAGGAATAATTAAACTGCGATAAATAAATAGCGCCGCTACAAAGAATATAATTGCCGTAGACCAAAATACAGCACCATACCCACAGGTACGAGCAATCATGCCACTAATAACAGGGCCCAATACATTTCCCATCATAGCCACACTAGATACAGCACCAAATACAATGCCGCGCCGCTCAATAGAAACAGCCTTAGATATGAGCGTATTCGCAATCGGGGTAACAAACCCCATGAAGAAACCTGCAATGGCACGGAATATACCAAGCCCCCATATGCTAGGCATTGCATATTGAAGTATAAACAGAGTCCCTACAGCCCACGTAGCCGTAAAAACAATACGAGGCATGGTAAAACGTTCTGTTACCTTACCAATAGAGATTGATGCTAAAGCACTAAACAAACCAGCACCAAAGATGATTATGCCAACGATAGTGGCTACAAACTCATCATTCATGTGCATATAGTGCTTAATATATAGTGATAAAATCGGGCCAATGCCAGTAATACCGAAATTACATAAAAACAGTAGTCCTACCAAGAGACGAACTCGAGGTATGACTAAAAAGGATTTAATCAAAGAAATCTGCGACTCGCTGGCATCTACCTTATGTTTAAACTGTAGATTAGGCATTAGCAGATAGATCCCCAACATGCAAAGCCCCGTTAAGGCAGAAAATACAAAGAACGGTGCACGGTAACCTAACAAGTCAGCCGCCAAACCACCCATGAGAGGCCCAAAGACGAGGCCCATAACCATGGATGCTTGGTATAGGCCCATCGCCCAAGGCACCTTATCCTCAGGAGTTACAAGGATGATAATAGCCAAACCGATCGGTACATAACCGCCTACTACGCCCTGCAAAACTCGCAGAATTAATAACTGTAATGGAGTTTGTGTAAAAGCACAAGCTCCAACTGTAACCATTAGGGTAAACAAGATGAACATCATTACCTTACGTGGTCCTAGTTGATTCGCCTTGCACGACCAATAAGGTGCGCTAAGTGCCACCATACAAGGGGTCACACCAGACACAAGTCCTGCCCACATGGCGGCTTCCCCTGGATCATGAAGCCCTAATTCGGCTAAAAACAACGGAAGGAACGACAATACACCGATAATTGTTATGCCCCCACCAACCTGTATGGTACAGATTAGATATATAATTCGTTTCCAAGAAGAATCCATAATATCCTTCTTTCTTATTTGAAATTACCTATAAAGGTAGTAATATACATATCGATATGAGCT